>JALSUJ010000513.1:0-887 GCA_027071355.1 Gammaproteobacteria bacterium
CTATGATCGTATGAGGTTCCATAAAATCAGTTTAAATAATAAGATTTAGTGCTGATCAGCCGCACCATCTATCGAACTGTCCTTTAAATCATCCTTCGCATCTAAAGTAGTCTCAGTATTTGCCTTATTATCTTCCGTTTTTTCAGCGCTCGCACTGCTTCCACCCTGAGGACCCGATGTATCAATATCAGACCAACCTTTTGGCTCTCTAGGTTCTTTTCCTGCCATAATATCATCAATCTGATCTCGGTCAATCGTCTCAAACTTCATTAATGCATCAGTCATTGAATGCAGTTTGTCCATATTTTCTTTTAGGATATTTTCTGAACGTGCATAATTGGCATCAATAAAACTGCGAATTTCTTCATCAATAACATGAGCGGTTTCATCTGATACATTTTTATGCTGTGTCACAGAACGACCAAGAAATACTTCGCCTTCTTCTTCTGAATAAGATAATGGGCCTAATTTAGCTGACAAACCCCATTTAGTGACCATATTACGTGCTAACTCTGTAGCACGTTCAATATCGTTACTTGCACCTGTAGTTACCATATCAGAGCCATAGATCAATTCTTCTGCTATTCGACCACCAAACAAACTGGATATTTGGCTGTTTAATTGTTCTTTAGACAGACTGTAACGATCTTCCTCTGGCAAAAACATAGTCACACCTAAAGCTCGACCACGAGGAATGATGCTGACTTTATAAACGGGATCATGAGATGGCACCAACAAGCCAACAATGGCATGTCCGGCTTCATGATAAGCCGTCATTTTTTTCTCTTTATCTTTCATTACCATAGACTTACGTTCTGAACCCATAAGGATCTTATCTTTGGCTTTTTCCAGATGCCCCATAGTGACAACACGACTGTCTTCTTTGG
>JALSUJ010000513.1:897-1704 GCA_027071355.1 Gammaproteobacteria bacterium
CTGCAAATAAGGCCGCTTCATTGACTAAATTAGCCAAATCAGCGCCTGAAAATCCAGGTGTGCCTCGGGCAATATATTTAGGCTGAACACTATCATCAATAGGAGTCTTGCGTAAATGTACTTTTAAAATTTGCTCACGCCCTTTAATATCAGGCAAAGGTACAACAACTTGTCTATCAAAACGTCCTGGACGTAATAAAGCAGGGTCTAATACATCTGGGCGATTGGTTGCGGCAATAACAATAACCCCTTCGTTACCCTCAAAACCATCCATTTCAACGAGTAATTGATTCAAGGTTTGTTCACGCTCATCATGACCACCACCTAAACCGGCCCCACGATGACGTCCAACGGCATCAATTTCATCAATAAAAATAATACAGGGTGCATGTTTTTTTGCTTGCTCAAACATATCACGGACACGTGAAGCACCTACACCGACAAACATTTCAACAAAATCTGAACCTGAAATAGTGAAAAATGGTACTTTTGCTTCACCAGAGATAGCTTTGGCCAATAAAGTTTTTCCTGTTCCAGGGTTACCTACTAATAATACACCTCTAGGTATTTTTCCACCTAATTTAGTAAATTTCCCCGGATCCTTTAGAAAATCAACCAATTCACTAACTTCTTCTTTGGCTTCATCACAACCTGCTACATCAGCAAAGCTTACCTTAACTTGATCTTCTCCTAATAAGCGTGCCTTACTCTTACCAAAGGACATCGCACCACGACCACCAGCACCACCTTGCATTTGACGCATAAAATAAACCCAAATGCCAAGAATTAATAAGATGGGAAATGAAG
>JALSUJ010000514.1 GCA_027071355.1 Gammaproteobacteria bacterium
ACACAATGTGCGTCGCAGATTACCCAGGATTTACTCACGCCTGTTGAATATTTTATCTGTATACCCCGTGAAGATCAAGGTCTAGCCTTGTCCAATATGAAATGAGCCTGAACGCTGAGTGTGTTTCCAGCATAAAATGAGCCTGAAAACCGGGGTCAGATCCAATGCCAGTAAGTTAAGCTCTAAGTTATTCATTACAAAGAACTTTTATACGCTGGGAAATGGATATTATTTTTGATGTTTTTTAATCGTCGTGGTGCTGATCGACCATCTCTAACCGCTTCAATTGTTTGACTGATGTACTGTATTGTCCGCTTGATAAATAACGTAATATCACTGTGTACTTGTTGTATTAAATAAACGATCCGGTGTTTCATTTTTGATATTGCCTGTGCAAAATTGATCTGGTATTTTAGCTGGTGATGTTGTGTCTTTTTTTCTATTGTTTTTTGTGCAGCCATGGCCATTAAGGCAGTCAAATTTGAGGCCACGATTTTGGCATAAAAATCCTGTTGTACCGACAAGGCTGACTTACCTGAAAAGTTTTCAATTTCAACCCATTGTTTTAAGCGTTTATAGTTTTCTTCGATACCCCAGCGAAGGTGATAGAGTGACTTAAACACACTGGTATTGTATTGATCTGAATCCATCAGATTTGTAACCAGTACTTCAACACCATCAGGTAAATCGACACGCACTAGTCTTAACGTTATCGGAGTTGTAGAGAGTCCTTTTTCTTCGCATGTTTTTATTGATGGTTTATTGGGTCTGTAGGTAACAATGCTTTCCTTTTTATTGCTCTTGATAAAATCCTTCACCAGTAAGCATTGATTGGTTTTTGTACGCATGCAAAAGGCTTGTTTATGCTTTGTATGCAAGGCGTAGAGCCAAAATCCAGTATACCCGCGATCATAAAGTATCAGATCATTTTTATCGGCATATTTTAAGTGCTCTGAGGCACATTGTTTCTCAGAGGTATGGTTTGGTCTAATCGTTGAATCGATGACCATATGATTGAGTACATCATAGAATACAGAAGCCATGCCTATAGAGCAATCTGCCTGATTTAACTTGCCTTTCTGGACACCAAAATGCTCAACAATATCAGCTTCATCAGGCAGGCGAATAGAGGTGCCATCAATGGCGCAAAGACGAAAACCTTTCCATGTTTTATAAGCTTTTTTGTTTTTGTAAATGCCGTCGATGATTTGTCGATTAAGATCGATAAATGCACGGTAGGATAATTGCTTCCTGGCCTGAAAAAAAGCGGATTTTGTAATCTGCTGAGTCGATTCTATTTTGTTATTAATGGTCATAAAAAACTGGTCAAGTTCTACCTGGTTTGAATGCTTTCTTAGGTTCAATAAGTAGAGAATCAATGTGGGAAAATTAAGCTGGCGGTTACGTGTAAAAGCGTTGTCAGAAAGACGGTGTTTTTGTTTAAATAATTCATCGTGAACAGTTTTATTTATGATAGCATAAGTATTTTTAAATTAGCATCGTTAGTGACATTATTGGCTCTCCTGTGGGTGCGATTTCGGTGTTTCATAAGCGTTTATTCTAACATTATCAATCGGTTATTGCTTAACTTACTGGCATTGAGTCTGCCCCTAATTTTCGTGTTATTTTTTACGCAGCAACAGAACAATAATGGTGACGGGATACAGTCATCCCCTTCAGCCAGCGTTTATGACAATGC
>JALSUJ010000515.1 GCA_027071355.1 Gammaproteobacteria bacterium
GTCAGGGTCGGTGTTTTTCAAGATAGTTGGCACTATTTACCCTATTTTTGTTAAGCGACTTCTTTTTGTTCGTTTTTTATACTTTCCTTTTCTGGATTCAATGATACTGAGCCTGCCGGTTCGCAATTCCTGACCTTCCTAGACCAACGTAGTGGGTTTGCTTCTTTTGCTTTTTCTAAGACTAATTCTCTATTACTTAAAATTACTTTGTCTTCACCTCTATGCCGCTGTGCTGGTGTGACGAAATTTATTTTACTGTGTCGATGTTTGTTATTGTACCAATCAACAAAGTTTTGTACCCAATCTCTCGCCACTTCAAGACTGGCAAAGCCTGAAGATGGCCATTCAGGACGATACTTTAAGGTTCTAAATAAAGCTTCTGAATAAGGATTGTCATCGCTAACCCTTAGCCTGCTGTATGATGGCAACACGCCAAGCTCTTCCATCTTAGCCTTCATCGTTTGTGCTTTCATTGGTGCTCCATTATCTGAATGCAGCACTAATGGCTCATTTAAACATTGTTCGCGTAACATGCATCGCTGCAATAAATCTCCTGCTCGCTTGCCACATTCTTGCTCATATACTTCATAACCAACAATATTTCGGCTAAAAATATCTTCGAATAAATACAGGTAATAAAACTGTCCTTTGACGGTTGAGGCCAAATAGGTAATATCCTATGACCAGACTTCATTCGCCTTGTGTGCCGTATAGCTCGTCGGTTTCCCTACATTCTTCGGTGCATGACTACGGCCTCGGTGATGTAGTTGGTCTGCCTGCTTTAATACTCGGTAAAAGCTTGATTCAGAGGCGTGATAGATACCGTCGTCCAATAAAATAGGTACTATTTGCGATGGTGGTAAATTTGCGTACTCTGGCTCATTACACGTATCTAAAATAGTTTGCCGCTCTTCTTGGCTTAATTTATTACTCGGCTCAGGACGCTTCGCTCCTGGCCGTTTATCTACCGTGTTCTCTTTACCACACAACCAGCGACGGTAAGTTCTCAAGCTGATCTCAGTTTCCACGCAAGCAGGATTAACACGACACCCGTTTTTCATTGCTTCTTGAATGAGGGTGATCAACATCTGCCTTTCATCGGGAGGTGTTAATCGTCCTCTGGTTCTTCCCCGTAAAAGGCCTTAAGCTTTTTCGAAGCACCAATAAAGCAGCGGTTTCTGCCAATGCTTTTTCTTTATATCTAAGGTCTTTTTTCAGTGATTTAATTTCCGCTTTATCTTCTTTCGCTTGCTGCTTTATGGTTTTAGTTTGTTGCTCGTCACTCTGAAACCCTTGAATACATTGCTGCTTCCATTGTTTAATCTGATCAATAAACAATCCTTTTGACCGACAATACTCTCCTAATTCTGACTCAGATAAGGAGGCTGTTTCAACAACAACCGCGAACTTCGTTTCATGTGACCATTGATCTGGTGTTGATTTCTTACCTGGCACTGGCTTACCTTGTTCTTTTGCTTGATTACGCCAATTGTACAGGGTTTGCTCAGCAACACCTTCTTCTCTTGCTACTTCAGCGACTGACTTATTACTAGGAGGTAACAACTTGCTTAAAATAGCTTCCCCTTCTTTCTTTCTGTTGAATAACTAGACATTTATTGTTCGATTACCACTCCCCGATCTAAAAAAATTTAAATTTTAGGGGTGACAACTATTCTGACACGGGGGGATAGTCATATG
>JALSUJ010000516.1 GCA_027071355.1 Gammaproteobacteria bacterium
CATGAGTGTTAAAGCCATTATCTGGTACTACCAGCAACTGCTGGCCTATCCGCAACAGGATGAAACCATTGCCGGTCAGGCCACTTATAGCTGGCTGGCCGAACAGTTACGCCGAGGCAGTTTTGTACCCCCGGCGGACAATCCTGACTATGAACTGAGCCGGTATTCCCCGTATGACCCGGGCAACCGGCCTGCAACCGAAGCACACTATTATTACACCATCCGTCTGCTGAAGTTTGACCAGATTAAAATCAGACAGGCCACGAATAATGAAGACCAGTATATACCCGCGCTGATAAAAATGGATAATATGGTGTATTCCTGGAATCATCCGGTATTCAGAGACTATATATAATTGAGAATATCATTGAGAAATATCCTGTGAGAAAAACGATGCGTTTATTGACCGTTCTGTACTGTTTTATCCTGCTCAATCTGCTGCCGGGCAGCAGTTTTGCTGCTCAGGGGTATTTTGACCCCATCAGCCGGGAAAAACAGGCTGTTCTCCGGCAGATATTTGCAGAAACCGGTGTGCCGCTGGACAAGGTGACCCTGTATAAGGTGGTGTCGGATTTAAAAAGAGATGGGGACTATTTAAGGGCGATTGTGCAAATCAGAAAGAAAGAAGACAACCAATACAAATGGAAATTAGATAAAGAAAGAGAAAATAAATATCAAAGTATAATAGGGGGATTAAGAAAAAAACCAAACATCGTAATTAAAAATAATAAGATAATATCATTTGCTTTTACTCGCATAAAAAAAACTCTGGAAAATGCACAGCCTGTTTCAGAATTCAAGTATCTTGTTTCAATTGCTTTTTTTGCTAGAAGTTACTGTAATAGCAATACACTCAATACTATGCCCAAGCTAAATTTTCTAGAATATGGTGTTTTTTTCTGCAAGAAAAACACCATATTTCCAGAGCTAACCAAACTCCCCAATCTAACTAATCTGGCGGTAATCAACTCTGACTTAAGCAATATTGTTTTGCTAAAAAACAATAAATTAAAGATTGCTTACATAGAACCCAGCAAAGGACTCAAAAACCTGAGCCAGATAAAAAACCTCACCCACCTGGAAGACCTGTCCATTGTTATTCGCGGTGTCAAAGCCAAAGATGAAGCCATTACCGATTTAAGCTGGCTGGCAGAGCTGACCCATCTGAAAAAACTAAAACTGATGCTGGGCAGACACCCCATTAAAAAACTGGATTTTTTAAAGTCACTTAAAAACCTTAAATCGCTTTATATTTCATCCTATAAAGCCGAACATATCCCTCTGGGTGAACTGACCCAGCTGGAAAACTTGCAGCTGTTTAATATGCCGGCCACTGAATTACCGGGGCTGGGGAAGTTAAAACAGCTTAAAACCCTGAAAATTCATGCCAATAAACTGACCGAACTCCACGGCTTAGGTGAATTAAGCAATCTTGAGTCAATGGTACTGTATATGAGAAAACTGCACTCATTGCCTTCTTTAAAAAAACTGGACAAATTAACAACCTTAAAACTTTACGAAACCAGTATCAGTAAACTGGATTTCTTAAGAGATACAACTTCATTGGAGTTGCTTGAAGTTTCATTCGCACCAGTACAATCTATGATCCCTCTTGCTCACTTAAATAATCTTAAAAAGCTTGAACTGATGAATACCCGGGTAAACAAAATAGAAGGGCTTGAAAACAAAAAAGTACTTGAAGATCTTCTGATAACAGAAACGGTGCTTCCGTCTATGCGGGGAATAGAAACACTTAAATCCTTAACCTTGTTAAATTTATCAGGAACAAAAGTAAAGCACCTGTCATCAGTTGATAAATTAAAAAAACTTAAAAATTTTTTCGTGCCAAAATTTACCAAAAACCAAGAAAACCTTCAATACTTAAAAAAATTAGAAAAGAAGGGGGTTCTGGTTATTTTTTAATGAATCAAATGGTCATGAAATCAAAGGGTCACCCATTAGTAAAATCAAAGGGTCAGATTCAATGAAATCTAGGCAATACGGTACAATCTGTTTACAGCAGCTCAAAGCTGGTCAATAGCATGCGCCTGTCCACACTGGCCAGTCAAATCACTCAGGCTAAAAATACGGCACGTTTTACTATGTAAAATCAAAGGGTCATAAAATCAAAGGGTCAGATTCAATGAAATCTGGGCAATACGGCACAATCGGCTTACAGCAGCTCAAAGCTGGTCAATAGGATGCGCCTGTCCACACTGGCCAGTCAAATCACTCAGGCTAAAAATACGGCACGTTTTACTATGAACGAGAAAGAGTTAAAACGCTATAATACTCTTAAATACAGAGAGCAGAGCTTTAAAAAGCTGGGCCCGTTTATGGATAACCTGGCCATATCCTTAAGCCTGCTATCCTCGGTCTCTGCCATTATGGATGCCTTTGAATATGAGAAACGGGGGCAGAATGACCAGGCCATGATAAAATGGCTTCAGGCTACCGCCAATGGTCTGATGGCCTATGGCTTTTATGTCGGAAAATACGCGCAAAAAGGCGCATTTGATTATCTCAGCGGTAAGCTGGCCGGTCACAGCGGTAAGTTATTGTCCCGTTTGGGCATAGTACTGTTTATCCCCTTTATTGGTGAAGCGGCCGCTCTGGCAGGCACTATCGTCAGTGCTGCCCTGATATTTTATGATCTGATTGACATGCTGGTCACTTATAACCGCTCCACATTGTTTCAGCGCTTTGATTATCATTATAATAAGCTCAACAAACTGGATGATGAAACATTAAAAAAATTTTATCATCTGAATAAGGGACAGTTAAAAGAGCAGTTTATGGCCTTAGGCGATTATAATCGCACCTTCTGGAACGATCTGGACTTTGATGATCTAGCACTTAATGCGTTGATACCCCTGCGGACACTGGGCTATCCGCTGGAACAAATTCGGGAAATGCTGGTATGCCAATCTGGACAGCCATCAACTGCTCTATCTTAATGAGACTCTGAGTCTGCTAAAAGAGCAAATCCGCCATAAAGACGATTTAAGCTGGGGCGAATGGCTGCAAAAACACTCGTTAAAAGAGGATGAACAACGTCTGAACAAAGCATACACCTTCTGGCCGGACACCCTGGCGGCCAACAATCGCTACTGGCACTGGAACCAACACTTTATCAAAGCCTCCGCGCTGACCTACTGGGGCGGTCTGGGACAGGTAGATAATTCACCGGTAACCACCGATCCCCTGCCCGAACCCCAGACCCTGGAAACCTTGCCCGTGGGTATCCCCTATGAACGCATAGACACCCGGGCCTTATCCGCACAACTGAAGCCGATGAGTAACGAAGCGCGTCAGTCCTGGTTAAACTTCAGTAAAAAAATCAGCAACAAACTGTTTTATAAAAACAAAAAATACGGATTTATTGTACTGCCGCCCAACGCCCTGAATTTTAAAACCCGCGACCTGCTGGCACTGGCAGAGCAAAGTATTATTGACCCGCAGCTGCCGCACGCCCCCGGACAGGACAGAGCGGCTTTCAGCGGTATACTTCAGCCGGGACAGCCGCAGGGCAACAGGCAGGGCTTTGCTCCTGTGAAACTGTACTGCACCCTGCCGCAATGGGGACGCCGACTGCGCCATATCATGCAGCAACTGCGCACCCAGCTTAAGAAAAAATCCCTGCTCATGGCGCCACATATTCAGTGCGCCACACGCCTGGACTTAATGGAAAACTTCGCCTCCCTGTCCTGTAACCACCCTTATGACACACCGCAGACAACGCAGGAGCAGGCGCAAAAACAGCGTTTCGCACAACAGGCACAACACTTTAACCGCTCCGTCTTTGATGCACTGAACAAAGGCTGGTTTTCTGACACCAAAGAGCAGGAAAAAACCGAACAACTGGCCAGAGAACTGGTAAGCATGCTGGAACAGCCCGGTTACCTGTATGAATTAAGGCGCTTTATCAAACACCTGGCTCAGCGCAGTGAAGCCGAACTGGCCAGCGGCACTGACTGCAGCCTGTATTTTGAACTGGACAGCAGCTATATGATGCCGTTTCAAATTATACAGGATGCTTATGCACTGCTGTCCCAGACCCAGTACGGCATGTCGGAGCTGTTTTATCAGGGGCATATTGTGCCGGCGCTTGAGGCATTGAGTGAGAATCCTGAAATAAAAGGGTATATTCAGCAAACTGATGATTTTGATTTTGACAAAGCAGGCTTTTTTGATACTGAGCTTTATCATCAATCATCACAGTCGCGTCTCATGATGCTTCAAAATAAATTACTTGATCAATCCAAAGAACGCGCCGAACAGGCCAAAGGCCCCCTGTCAGTTATCTTTGACTGGTATCAGCATGAGGCCACGGAATTTTCAGACACGGTTAAAAGCCATTTTATGAACACCCCGGGACCACCGCCCACGGCCATGCTGATCCTGAGCCAGTGGGGCCCAAAATATATTGCCGGTATCTTGCAGGACAAAACCTCCACGGCGCATTTGCGGCTGTTTTTAAGTACCATGCAGATGCTGGGCTTTATAAAATCAAAGGATGAAATGCTGGCGTCTTTAAAGGTAATATCAAAAAATACAACTATTCTTAAAAAAGCAGGCTTTGATATAAAAAAAGATGCTAAAGCACTTGATGCCTATAGCCGGCAGGTCACCCAGTGGCCTTCCCACCAGACTCTGAATAAAACCCGCCAGGACAGCGACCGTGCCATTGACGACCTGCTTGAAGGCATGGAAACCCGCAACACCCTGTTTCTGCGCAGTGCCGTTCAACTGGTCACTCTGGCCAATGCGGTGGAAAACCTGTTAAACCTGCCGCAAATCTATCAGGAAGTTCAGCGCCATACTAATGAGGGCGATATAGAAAACAGCCTGTTAATTCAGACCTTTTCCCAAAGCGCAGAAATCTTTGCCCAGGGCGGTGTCGTCCTGCACACCACCCGTACCACCTTACACCGTCTGGGACGGGTCAGTCCCGACGGGATCTTTAAAGCCTTTATAATGGACGATACCACCGCCGGTAATTATGCCGCCAGTGCCGAACGACTGGCGGTCTATGCCACCATATTCTCCCTGGTCAACAGCTCACTGGCCCTGTGGCATGAACTGGATGACCGCTCTTCGGTCAGTATGAAAGGGCTGAGCCGGCTTCGGGATATTATCTTCTCCACGGCCACATTAACCGGTTATCTGATGGCAGGTGCCGGTAATAGCGCCCTGCTGGAAGGGGTTTCCTGGGTGTCTGTCTGGGGTGCCCGCCTGCTGCGGGTGGGCGGTCTCTGGGGGCTGGTTATCACGGCTGCCTGGGAGTCCACAGTGGGTATTATCTGGGGCATAAAAAACTACCACCATAAAATAGCCGAACTGATGGCGCAGGAAGGCGAACAGGTAAAAAACTACTTTGAAAACAATAAAGGGATTTATCACATAACACTGGAAAGCCCCATCTGGAAAGCCTTTTATAACCAGTCCTCCTATGACCTGCTGGAATGGCTGAACCATGATCCCGACAGTATTGCCTGGGGCAAGCTTAACTGGCGCGCGGTTATACCGGCCTATGAACTGGGGCTGGAGGAAGAACACATTAACTATCTGGCGGACTTCCCCTTAAGCACCAATACCGAGCTTTACCCCATGAGTGCCGTGCAGTCTGTCCGGCTGCGCCAATGGCTTAATACCCAGCCGCCGGGCAATATCAAAACCTTTTATGAACAGGTCAGCCGCAGACTTGTGATGCGCATGAGTGTTAAAGCCATTATCTGGTACTACCAGCAACTGCTGGCCTATCCGCAACAGGATGAAACCATTGCCGGTCAGGCCACTTATAGCTGGCTGGCCGAACAGTTACGCCGGGGCAGTTTTGTACCCCCGGCGGACAATCCTGACTATGAACTGAGCCGGTATTCCCTGTATGACGCAGACAACCAGCCTGCAACCGAAGCACACTATTATTACACCATCCGTCTGCTGAAGTTTGACCAGATTAAAATCAGACAGGCCACGAATAATGAAGACCAGTATATACCCGCGCTGATAAAAATGGATAATATGGTG
>JALSUJ010000517.1 GCA_027071355.1 Gammaproteobacteria bacterium
AATCGTATTCCAGAGGGTCAAGATCGGTAATGGTCAGAGCATAAGCCACCAGTGATCCAGCACCGGAACCACGTCCCGGCCCCACAGGAACGGCATTATTTTTGGCCCATTGAATAAAGTCGGCAACAATCAGAAAATAACCGGGAAAGCCCATCCCGATAATAACTTCCAGTTCAATATCCAGACGTTCCCGATAAGTTTTAACCTGTTCCTGAAATTCCGGATTATGTTCATCAAAATCCACACCAAATAATTGCGGAAACCTTTTGTTAAGGCCTTCATGGGAGAGATTTCTAAAGTACTCATCCATACTCAGCCCTTCAGGAATAGGAAAGTCTGGCAGGAAATTTTCTCCCAGATGCAGAGTCACATTACAGCGTTTGGCTATTTCCAGAGTATTTTCGATGGCTTCAGGAATATCCTGAAATAATTCAGCCATTGCTGCTGAGGACTTGAGATATTGTTCTTCTGTATAGTCTTTTGGCCGGTGTTTATCGGCCAGCACTCTACCCTGATTAATACAGACTCTGGCTTCATGGGCTGCAAAGTCTTCTTGTTTAATAAATCTTACCGCATTGGTCGCAACCACTGGCAAGTCACATTCCTCTGCCAGTTTTACAGCCTGATGCAGAAACAACTCATCCCCGGTATGTGAAATACGCTGTAATTCCAGATAGAGATTATCGGGAAACAAAGCCTGGTAATACTCAATGCTCTGTCTGGCCTGCGGATAATTCTCTTCCAGTAATAACCGGCCAACCTCACTATCCTTACCCATAAGAATAATCAGACCGGAAGCCCGTTCAGTTAGCCAGTCTTTCTCTATCATGGCTCTGCCCAGATGCTGTCCATGTAAATAACTTTGACTGATCAGGTGCTTTAAATTCAGATAACCTTCATTATTCTGACAGAGAATTAAAAGACGAAACGGCTGATTGGGTTCTTCAGGATTAGCTAACCAGAGATCAGCCCCCACAATCGGTTTAATGCCCGCTCCAAGACAGGCCTGGTACACTTTAACCAGCGCATAGACATTACTCTGATCAGTTACCGCCAGTGCCGGCATCTGTTGATCTTTTACTGCCTGAATAAGCGGCTTAAGACGGACAATACCATCAACTAAGGAAAATTCTGTATGGATATTTAAATGTACAAAGGTATCAGGCATTGGTTATCAGATTGTGGTTAAATATTAGGTGTTAAAGTATATAGTATCAGCAGGGCTGGAGCATGCTTTGCTTGTAAGATAATCAAATCCAGCATAACTTTCTTAAATTTAAACTCAGAGTATCCGCCAGTTGTACTCCTTGATGAAGTTTCGGAGGCAGGACGCCGACGATAAGCCTCCAGGGATGGATTCACGGCGTCTTCAGCAAGGAGTACAACTGGCGGATACGGACTTTATGTGTTGTAAAATATCAAATAAAAATGTAACTATTTAGTTTAAATTACCGTATCTGCCTACAGGCCATTTAAAATTTTCTGCACCGGTTTATAACTTCTGCGATGTATCGGCGTAACACCCAGTTTCTGCAGGGCTTCAATATGCACTTTGGTTGGATAACCTTTATGTCTGGCAAAGCCATAACCCGGCCAGGTTTTATCCAGAGCAATCATTTCATTATCCCGTTCTACTTTAGCCAGAATAGATGCGGCACTAATAGCGGCCACACGGGAATCACCTTTAACCACAGCCTCACAGGGAAACATAATATCCGGACAGAACTTACCGTCAACTAATACTTTATCTGGTATCAAACTCAGACCTTCAACCGCCCGGCGCATAGCAAGTAAAGTAGCATGAAAAATATTTAATTCATCTATTTCGGTATGTTCTGCTCTGGCAATACAATAGCATAAAGCTTTCTCTTTAATTTCCTGAGATAGCATAGTGCGCTTTTTTTCAGAAATCTTTTTGGAGTCATCCAGTCCTGCAACAGGGTTTTCTGGATCCAGTATGACGGCCGCAGTAACTACAGCCCCGGCCAGAGGTCCTCTGCCCACTTCATCAACACCGGCAATTAAGCCCGCTAAATTCAGATACTGGGGATCAAAAACCATTAGCAACTACTCAGCATACATTAACCCGTTTTTCTGGATTGTAAATAATCTAATACCGCCTGTGCAGCACTCTGATTAGCATTTTTACGTAATAATTTATGAATATCATTAAAAATGGCCAGTTTATCCCGCCAGGATTCATCAGACAACAGCTTTAATAATTTGGGTTTTAACACCTCAGGACGAACCTTATTCTGAGTAATTTCCTCTACCAGTCCTTCTCCAGCCAGTAAATTAGGCAGTGAATAATACGGTACTTTTAATAAACGTCTGGCAATCCAGTAAGTCAGCGGAGCCAGTTTATAAGCTACCAACATAGGTTTTTCTAATAATAACGCTTCCAGTGCCGCAGTACCTGAAGCCAGCATTACAGCATCGGCAGCAGCCATAACATCTCTGGAACAACAGTCAAACAAACGAAAGTGTGAGCGAAAAACCTCCTGTCCTGTTAATTTTAGTTCCAGCTCCTGATTAAAAAACTCATGGGTTTTTTTATTAACAAAAGGGATCACAAAAACCAGTTCAGGCTGTTCCTGTAGACATTGAAGCATAGTTTCTATAAAAGGTTCGGCAAGACGTGTCACCTCCGACATGCGACTGCCGGGTAATACCGCTATCACAGATTGATGGTCTTTAATATCCAGTGATAGTTTATTTCTAAACTGTTCAACATCTATTTTTAAGTCAATTTCATCGGCCAGAGTATGTCCTACATACTGAACAGAAATATTATGATTTTCATAAAAGCGTTTTTCAAAGGGAAACAGGGTCAGTATCATATCCACTGCGCGGGCTATCTTACCCAGCCGATACTGGCGCCATGCCCATACAGAGGGGCTGACATAATGAATGGTACCAATTCCCCGGGCTTTTAAAGCGGCTTCAAAATCCAGATTAAAATCCGGGGCATCCACACCTATAAACACATCAGGCGGGTTAGTAATAAAATACTGGATAAGCTCTTTACGAATAGATGATAATTCACGGTAATGGGACAACACTTCCACCAGTCCCATAACAGACAGTTTGTCCGCAGGATAGATGGCCTTACAACCAGCCTCTACCATTAGCGGACCAGCTATACCTTCAAACTGTGCATCAGGGAATTGCTGGTGAATGGCCTGGATTAAACCTGCTGCAAGAATATCACCCGAGGCTTCACCCGCAATAATGCCTATACGCATTAGCGAATAATTCCACGATTAACATAATTATTTAAGAATTCTGTCATTAACATCAGTTCCTGACAATCCGTTGCCAGTTCATTAATTTCTGTAATAGCATCATCCAGAGTCAGCCCTGATCGGTATAGTGCTTTATAAGCCTGACGAATGGCCTTAATTGCCGACAAACTATAGCCATGGCGTTTAAGGCCTTCTATATTCAGGCCATGGGGTTTAGCCATATGACCGGAAACCATAACATAAGGGGGAATGTCTTTAGAAATGACGCTGTTCATAGCAGTAAAACAATAAGAACCAATGGTACAGAACTGATGAACCAGTGAAAACCCGCCTAATATGGCATGATTATGAATATTCACGTGGCCTGCCAGTGCCACATTATTAGCGAGAATGATATCGTTACCCAGGACACAGTCATGGGCAATATGCACATAGGCCATGATCAGATTGTCATCACCCAGTGTGGTTGCACCACGATCCTGAACCGTACCGCGATTAAGCGTAGTAAATTCACGAATGACATTTCTGTCACCAATTTCCAGAGCAGTGTCTTCTCCCTGATATTTTTTGTCCTGCGGAGCTTCACCAATAGAACCAAACTGGTAAAACTGATTATCTTTACCAATTTCAGCAGGGCCGTTTATGACCACATGTGAGGCAATAGTATTACCCGTATCTATTTTAACTCCAGCACCAATCACTGAATATGGCCCCACCACTACATCCTCTGCCAGTTCTGCAGAGGGGTCAATAATAGCTGTGGGATGAATTAAATGTTGATCAGGCATCTCTCTCAGCACACATTAATTCAGCAGAAGCCACCAGTTGTTCATCAACACTTGCTTCGGCATTAAATTTCCATACACCGCGCATATTTTTTATGACTTCAACTTTAAGCTGTAATTGCTCACCCGGATTAACCGGTCGCTTAAAACGTGCTTTATCAATACCCACCAGATAGTACAAAGAATTTCCACCAGGTTTTGAATCCGTAGATTTATAGGCAAGAATACCTGTTGCCTGTGCCAGCGCTTCTATCACCAGTACGCCGGGTAAAATAGGCTTTTGGGGGAAATGGCCGGTAAACTGAGGTTCATTGTAGCTGACATTTTTTATGGCCACTAAATATTTCCCGGCTTCATAATCCAGTACCTTATCCACCAGTAAAAAGGGGTAACGATGTGGAAGATGTTCCAGAATATCATTAATATCCATTGAATTGAGTTGTTTTTCCATTATTTCTTCTTATTTCATTGAAATTTATGTAACTATTCAGTGTACCTGACCGTGACTGTCTACAGGTACTGAATTTCCAGGGGCGCTCAAGTACGTCCATATATCGCTTTGTGAAAACATCCATGTTTTCAAAACCCTGTAAATCCAGTACCTGCAGACAGTCACTCTACGTTACTTTAATTTATACTGAGTAGTTACAAATTTATTTTGTTTTATTTTCCAGTTCATTCAGGCGTCTGGCCAGACTATCAAGTTGTTTAAAACGCACAAAATTCTTATGCCATAAGGCATTTTCCTGTAAAGGCGTTCCGGATGAATAAACTCCCGGCTTACTGATACTTTTGGTTACCAGAGAAGTAGCCGTAATATGCACATGATCTGCAATATTCAAATGCCCGAGAATACCTGCACCGCCGCCTATGGCACAATACTTGCCAATACGGGTACTGCCTGCAATACCCACACAGCCGGCAATAGCAGTATTTTCTCCAATATGTACATTATGTGCAACCTGAATCAGATTATCCAGCTTTACTCCGTCTTCAATGACTGTATCTTCTATGGCTCCGCAGTCAATTGTAGTATTAGAGCCAATTTCCACATTATCACCAATGACAACTGATCCCAGTTGCGGGACTTTGGTCCATTGCCCCTTGTCATTGGCAATACCAAAACCATCACTGCCTATGACCACACCTGAATGAATAATAGCATTTTTACCTATCTTTACACCGGAATATATCGACACATTGGGAAAGATATGACTATTTTCTGCAATACTGACTCCATCAGCAATAACACAACCGGCGTCTAAAACCACATTGTCAGCAATTAAACAGTTCTGTCCAATCACAACATTGGCAGCCAGAGTTACATTCTTGCCCAGTTGGGTCGATTCACCAATAATGGCGGCTGGATGAATAGCGGTAGTCTGATGGGTATTTTGTGTTAACCAGGCAGCGATCTTTGCATAACTCAGATAGGGATCATCGGCAAGAATGGCACTGCCTGGGCATTGTTCTAAATCATCAGGCTTAAGAATAACAATAGCAGCCTGTGTTGAAAGTAGATATTTATGGTATTTTCGATTAGCAAAGAAACTGAGATCATGCGTGCCTGCAAGTTCCAGTGTAGCAATTCCTGAAATCTGGGTATCAGGATCACCATGGAAGTCTGCATCCACAAATTCAGCCAGCTCTTTAAGCCCGGCTTTCCGGGTGGAGATTGACATTAACTCAGTTCAGACAGGCAGGTTATTTGCCTGAACGATATTGTTTTTTTAACTGCGCCAGAATTTTATCGGTAACATCAATCTGCTTACTGGCATAAATAACCCCTTCGCTGATGATCAGGTCATATTTTTCCTGTTCGGCAATGGTTTTTATAGACTTTAAAACCGACTTCTGTAATTTAACCAGCTCTTCATTCTGACGGATACTGAGATCTTCCTTAAAAGCGGCTTTATCTCGTTCCAGATCCCGACGTAACAAAGTAATTTTACGTTTCAGTTTATTTAACTCAGTGGTGGACAGAATAGCCGCATCTT
>JALSUJ010000518.1 GCA_027071355.1 Gammaproteobacteria bacterium
TTTAGCCTCCTGGTGACTAACCCATGGATCATAAACATCAATATTGACATTGTAATATGATAGCTCTTCCAGCAAATCAACAATTTTTGTATTGCGCAAATCGGGGCAGTCTTCTTTAAAAGACAGCCCCATAATTAGAATATTTGCATCCACAATATTAATCTTTTTCTGCGCCATTAATTTAACGAGCTGTTGAACAACATGGGTAGACATAAATTCATTGGTGTGGCGACTGGCAGGAATAATAGACGGTTCAAAACCTGTTTCCTGTGCTTTATGCACAAGATAATAGGGATCTACCCCAATGCAGTGACCTCCCACCAGACCCGGGCGAAATGGCAAAAAGTTCCATTTAGTTCCTGCCGCTTCAAGCACATCAAGTGTGTCAATTCCCAAACGTGAAAAAATTAATGCCAGTTCATTAACCAATGCAATATTGACATCCCGCTGAACATTTTCAATAACTTTTGATGCTTCAGCAACACGAATAGAACTTGCCTTGTGAGTACCCACTGTAATGATTAACTGATATAAGTTATCAACAAAATCGGCAACTTGCGGGGTCGAACCGGATGTCACTTTTAATATAGTTGAAACCCGGTGCTCTTTATCCCCCGGGTTAATACGTTCAGGACTGTAGCCTGCATAGAAATCCTGGTTATATTTTAATCCTGATTTTTTCTCAATAACGGGAATACAGACTTCCTCAGTAGCCCCCGGAAAAACAGTAGACTCATAAATAACAATATCGCCTTTTGATATAACATCCGCCAACATAGCACTGGCTTTTTCAAGAGGTGACAAATCAGGTTTTTTATATTTATCTATCGGCGTAGGCACCGTTACAATATAAACATTACTGCCTTTTAAGTCTTCAATATTAGCACTGTATGTTAGCTGTTTAGCCTGAGCCAGCTCTTCATCACTGACTTCCAGAGTGCTATCTGTACCAGACATTAACTCTTTAATACGAGGCTCATTAATATCAAAGCCCAATACCGGCATTTTCATACCAAACTCTACCGCTAAAGGCAATCCTACATAACCCAAACCAATAATTGCTATTTTTGCTTCATCTAAACTAAACATTATGCTTCCTAGGTTTCATACAGCAATATATTGCCGTAAGCTATTTAATCCTGTCACTTTGCCTATGCAGGCAGAGTTTTTTTACTTAGCTTATTAATTAACTGAGATATAAAGCCCGGCTTAACATCCAGATTCCCATAATCTCTATCGCGGGTATAAGCTTTATTTAGAACCGTACCAATGACTTCATTATTCTGAAGCATTTCAAATGCCTGGCGAAGCTCCTGCTCCTGTGTTTTACCTTCTTCTACAACAACCAGTGAGGCATCAACAGCCGGGATAAAGGCAAGAGCATCAGAGCTTTCCAGCAGGGGGGGTAAATCAAACAGAACGATCCTCGATGGATAGCGTGTTTTCAACTCTTCAACCAACTGATTCATTTTAGGAGAGCTAAGCATCTCGGATGAGTTACTCATGGCATGCCCCGCTGGCAGCACAACAAAACGGGGAACACCTTCAGGGTGAATTAATATATCGCCTAGCGGAACGTCTTTAGTTAAATAGTCACTTAGCCCATATTCTGCATGAATATTAAAATAATTCTGAATACGTGGAGTCCGTAAATTAGTATCCACCAGCAATAC
>JALSUJ010000519.1 GCA_027071355.1 Gammaproteobacteria bacterium
GTATCGGTATGAGGCTTATCACCCTGCTCTATTTTTAAAGCCCGGCCATTTAAACCACAGACAAAAGCAGTTAATAGTTTTTTAATATCATCCAGTTCAACTCCATGCTGTTTCTTAAAATAATTGTCCGCAAACTCATCAGTATTATGCAGCACCTTTATTGAAAGCTGTAAACCACGCTCATCAAATGCCTGCATAGCCTCAATAATCCATTGCTCAATCGCCTGAAGATTATTTTCCAGTTTAACCACAATATCCGTGACATTAGCAGCAAACTGATAAGCCATTTCTGCATTGGTTAAGGCAATCACCTCAACCCAGTGCAAAGCAAATAGTTGTTCTTTAATATTTAAGGTAGCTATCTGGCTTGCCGGTTCAGCTGCTGAACGGCGAAAAGAAAGCACAGGGTCCAGATGTTTATCCAGTTGTTCTTCTACCTGCTCAGCATTTAGTGGCCTGGCATCAGGATGGGCTTTTGATTCTGACCCTGGCGCTGACTTTGGTAATGATTGTTCTAATGACTTCTCTAACGACATAGTATTAAAACAATGTTCCGCTTAACTCATTAATAGCAGAAAGCATTTCCGGATCATCCGTTAATGCCTGAGCAATAGAACTTCGACAGGCCGCCACCGGATTGATACCATCCTTAATCAGATACGCCGCATGAACCAGCAACCGGGTACTGGCACCTTCATCCAGTCCACTGCCTTTTAAATTACGGGTCATATGGGCAAACTTGACCAGATTACGTGCCACATCCGCACTGATCCCGGTTTCATTTTCCAGAATTTTCTGTTCAACTCCCGCCCCCGGATAATCAAATTCCAGTGCCACAAAACGCTGACGGGTACTCTGCTTTAAATCTTTTAAGATACTCTGATAACCGGGGTTATAGGACATGGCCAGACAAAATTCATCCTGAGCTTCCAGAACTACTCCACGCTTTTCCATTGGCAACACTCGACGATCATCTGCCAGAGGATGAATAACCACTGTAGTATCCTTTCTGGCTTCCACCACCTCATCCAGATAACAGATAGCCCCGGCTCTAACTGATTTTGCCAGTGGCCCATCTACCCAGATCGTCTCACCGCTGGTGATTAGATAACGCCCCACCAGATCCGAGGCAGTTAAATCATCATGACAGGACACTGTGATCAAAGGCCGCTTTAAACGCCAGGCCATATATTCCATAAAACGGGTCTTACCACAGCCTGTCGGCCCTTTTAGTAACACTGGCAATTTGTTCTTATATGCCGCCTCAAAAATCTCAATCTCATCCCCTACCGGTTCATAGTAGGGTTCATCATTTATAAAATATTCTTCGGGTAGTATTTCCTGACTTAATAAATCCATCAAAGATCCTGTTAATTCTTAATTTTGTTTTTCATAGCCTGACTTAAAACCGTATCAGGATGGGGGGAAGGCTTTGCTGAAGACGCCGTAGATACGTCCATGTAGGCTTTTCGGCAGCGTCCATGCTGCCGAAACTTCATCAAAGCCTTCCCCTCATCCTGATACTCAGTGTATATTCTCAAGATACTTGCTTATGAATATAATATTAAATTATAGAACTCATAAAAAGAGTACCCGGTTGGTCAGATCACTTTTCAGGGGTTTATGGAGGCAGGATGCCGAGATAAAGCGACACATGGATGTGCTTGAG
>JALSUJ010000520.1 GCA_027071355.1 Gammaproteobacteria bacterium
ATTTGGTGCTGTATCGGTTACTGGTGGCGTGTTTGCCTCTATGGAATGGGATAGTCCAACAGGGCCGTCGATTGTGCTGGTGGCGGTGTTGATATTTTTTGTTAGTCGGGTGGTGGTGTTTAAGCGGCGATGAATATGCAGTCTGCTCAGGTCAGATTAGTCTTGCCATACATTGTGAATAGGCAAAAGGCAAGACCTGACCCTATGATTTCCCTGTTTAAATCTCCCCCCGGCCCCTCTTTGTTAAAGAGGGGGGTGATATTTTAATTTTTATGATGAATAACGACATGGTAGATGTTGTTATTCATCAGAATGATTTTTAAGTTATGTGATTTTATTTCTTCTGGCTATTCCCATTAAGCCTAATAGTCCAAAAGTAAAAAGCCATAATGCAGCGGGTACGGGGACAGGTGAAACAGAGAAGTTATCAAACCAGACATTGCCACCCGAGCGAACATTTGGTTGAACACCTCCACCAGAAGAAAATGAACCTTGAGCAAGAAAAGAAATGCTCATTTTTGCGATAGTATTGGTATCAGTAAGACCTGCCAGTCCAGCAAACTCAGCCATTGTGGCAGAATAGTTTTGCTGAGTATTAAGAATGGAAAAATCATTCGCGCCAAGCAGGGCTTCTGAGGTCACGTTGAATAGTCCTGCTGAACCCAGCGAAATATTAAATGTATTTAGGAATGTAACTTCAACTCCGGCAAGTCCATGCCTGATTCTGCCGCCATACTGACTTAAAAAAGCATTGGCTTCCATATCAAAGGAAATTATATCCGTGTCTGAATAATCGAAAGTCATTGATAGTGATGATTCGTCACCGGTGTTTGTACCGCTTATATGTCCAACATGGGCTCTATTGCTGCTATTTCTTTCAACAACATCAAATGTAGCACTGCCACCTGTATTGCCTTGTGCCCACCCATTTAAACTAAGATCTTCAAAGTCATCAAAAAATACTGTTGCTGCATGAATATTGGTAGTGAAAATTAATAAGCCTAATATGCTTGTTAAGCCATTGATTGTTTTTGAAATTGATTTAATCATTTTGTTGTCACCTCTCCATTTCAGGTTTAACGTTTATTCTGCTTTTTCATCCGCTGGATACAAAACACTGGTATTACATAGTCGATATCATTCAATGGTGCGGCGTATCGATATGAGTACTGACGAGTGCAGCGTAATTAAAGGTAAGGGAGTTTTGTGTGTTGCGATCCCTGAAAGCCCTCGAGGGTCTGGTAGCAGATTTCCTATCCTCGCCGCCAACATATTCCAGTTATAAAAATAATGAGTTGATTCAGATCAATAACAAAGAATATAAGAAATTAAGGGTTCACTGGTATTAAAAAATAAGAAAACTGTTATAAAAAATTTCCTATAGATATGGCTTATGGTTCAGTATTGCATCCGCGCAATTAAAGATTCCATACGATATTTAAAAATACCGGACGATTAATGCCTTTATGTATAAAGCCTTCTGTTAACATAAAATTAAGGCTGGCACCAATATCAATTTTCCATTTTTGTCCAGGTAGTTTAACGGTGAGTCCAAAGCCGAGGTAAGGATCTGGGATGTGTTTGCCATTGCCTATGCTGTCTGTGCTTCCTGAGCGATCAAAATTGTCAAAGCTTAGCCGTCCGTGAAATCCCTGTCTGGGTAAT
>JALSUJ010000521.1 GCA_027071355.1 Gammaproteobacteria bacterium
GGATATCTCCTTCAACTATCTTTATCAATACGATAATCGACCTGCACTGCATCAGCGTTTTATATCAGGCGCGACGCCCGTGGTAGAAATTACGCCACGTTATCACCGCACTCATGTTCTGGGTGGAACGTTCAGTCACGCCATTGGGGACTGGGTAATCAGGGGGGAACTGGGATATTTCTCCAATCGCTATTTCCTGAGTAACGATCCGCAAGCACAAGACGGTGTTGCAAGCAGTCAGGAGTTGAGCGTCGTAATCGGGCTGGACTGGTCAGGGCTTGAAGATACGTTTATCAGTGCGCAACTGTTTCAAAGCTGGCTGCCAGACTACCGACAAGGATATACAAGTCCCCGCTTGGATACCAGTATTTCATTTTTGTTGCGGCGAAATCTCTGGAATGAAACATTACAGGCCGAGTTGTTATGGATTGCCAATACCAATGATAGTGACGGTTTGTTACGTCCCAGGCTGAGTTATGAACTGGAAGACAATCTGGAGATATGGGCAGGATTGGATATTTTTTACGGCAACCATTCCGGCCTGTTTGGACAATTTGATAACAATGATCGATTTTATATCGGTGCCAGGTATGGCCTGTAGGTCTAATAAATAATTCGCAGGAGAAATTCATGCATTTTTCAAGCATCCCATTTCTGATTTTCATCATATTTGGTTTCTTGCTGTTTTTAATAGAACGGCTCCGTCGAGCTGACCGATTGAACAAGTCGCAACATGCCTGGTTGGTCGGACTTGTCGTTGTCCTGCTTACATGGGGAGCTACCAGTGGTTATTGGTCGAGTCGTGGCGTTTATATATCACCAGATTTCCTGGGATTTGCGCCTGGGTATTGGTTGCCTTTTGTGCCTGTCGTTATCACGTTAACCCTTGTCATGTTAGTGCCGGTATTACGACAAGGGCTCAGAGTACTCGTGGATAATACACCTGTTCGCTGGTTAACCGGTATACACCAGTTACGCATATTGGCACTGGGTTCAATCATCAAGGCATCCAGTGGTTTATTTCCGGCAAAGTTCGCCTGGTACGTAGGTATTCCGGATCTATTGTTTGGACTCTCTGCAATTTGGTTAACCATTTTTGTACTTCGCCGACATCAGATATCAGACAGGCGTTTTTTGCTGTGGAACCTGGCCGGTGCGATGGCTATTCTGGTGCCTGCGTTCGGTTTTATGCATATCTACATGCAAGAACCATTGTTTACAGAGTTATTTGTTTTTCCTATGGCGCTGGCGCCGACATTTATTGTGCCTGTATTCGTAATGCTCAATCTGCTTGTGGTCTGGCGATTGTTGGAGAAGATATTCAGTTAATCAAAAGTAAAGTCGGTCAGTTTAAAAACAGATACAGGAAGTCATTGAAATGATTACACTCTACACGGATGCGACACCAAATGGCAGGCGTGTGAGTATCATGCTTGAGGAAGTGGGCCTGCCCTATCAGGTGCAACGAATTACTCTTGGCAAGGGCGAACACCGTCAGCCCGGCTATCTGAAAATCAATCCTGCTGGCCAGATACCGACTATCATAGATGACGATGTGGCAGATAGCGGTAAATTAATCCTTAGTCAGACCGGTGCCATTCTGATTTATTTGGCAGAAAAGAGCGGCAAGTTGCTCAGCAAACAGCCATTGGATCGGGCGCGTA
>JALSUJ010000522.1 GCA_027071355.1 Gammaproteobacteria bacterium
AAATCCACCACCGATAATAACGATATGGGCTTTGTCTTTATTTTTATGTGTCATGTGATTTCTCTTTGTTATATTTAATTTCAGTGATGTTATTACATATATTTATGAAATAATCATATTCGAAATAGCAAGACCATAGGCAATGGTCATTAATGCAAGTACCAGCAGTAATCCAGCAACCATTCCACAATTCTTTCGTCCTCCAAGAATAACAGCATAAATACTTTTCAGGATATTATTACTACCAGCCGCTATAATAATCGCACCAACAAGATGATGCATATTCATTCCAGCGTAATGACCGCTCAGTATCGATAAAACAAAGGGGTCTATATCGGTAAAACCAACTGCTAGTGATAATATATTCAGGCCCCCTTCACCAAATCGAGAAATAACCTGCTGTGTAATAAGCATCATAATGACAAATAAAACAGCAAACAATAAAGCAATACCCAGATCAAGTGGGTTTGCCTTGCCCAGTTCAGGTGTTGTCTCCGGAGTTGTGCGCCCTCGCCTGTCGATAATAAAAGCAAAACCAATCGTTAGCACACCAAATAGAGATAGAGGTAACATTGCAAGTGTTAACAGTTGCCAGTTCATAACAGCAACCAGCACCAGCAGACGTAAATACATAATACCTGAAGCTGCAATAATACCCGCATTGATTGATGAATCAATAACAGGCAGACTTCGGCTTTTCCTTGCCAGCACAACAGTTGTCGCTGTACTGGAATATAATCCGCCCATAAGACCCGTTACCAGATAACCCTGTTTTTTAAGTAGATATTTTTTTAGAATATAACCTGTGTATGAAATTGCTGAAATCAGCACCACAGCCAACCAGATTTTAAAGGGTGTAGCTGGAATATAAGGTGAGATACTTTTATCTGGTAGTAAAGGCAGGATAACCCCGGAAAGCAATAAAAACTTTGCCAGCGTAACAATCTCCTGTGGATCCATGCTTGTTGTTAATCGTTGCGATAAAGGTCGTGCACTTAAGGTAAAAACAACTGCGACAAACAACAGGGCCAAAAACCAGATTGGTAGCGTAGTGATTACAGCCCCATAACTGTAAACAATTAATAAAATCAGTGGTTGTAGCAGTCCGGTACTACCCATACCAAGCTTATGATAATAAAAAAGAGAAAAAAGCAGGATCAAACCCGCCATCCCTGTCAGATAAAGATGATGCGCCGGATCCAGTATAAATAGTACGTAACCTAGAATCGCAATAAAAGTAAAGGTTCGGGTGCTACCCATTCTGGCCGTATGAACATCAGGTGCTTCTTTATGTCGCAATAAGGTGTATTCAAGAAACTCCAGACCGGTAAGAAAGCCGAACATGGTAACAAGCCCAAAGCGGAACCAGAGTTGGGTGAAAATCTCATTAAACAGGGTATCACTAAGCATTTTTAATGTATCAACCTCAAGTTTTAACGGCTATACCTGTTCTATTCCACAGGCATTGAGCATACTATATGTCCTCAATCCCACGGGTCTTTAAATGACTAATAATAGTTGAATCGCTTCTGTTTTTTGACGTCGCGGCTTTCATAAAAACAACAACGCTATCAATATCGCGTATGACGTATTTAAGCCTGTCATTATCCGGGATAGATGCTTCAATACAGGCAAATGCATTATCCATCAGATTTTTAT
>JALSUJ010000523.1 GCA_027071355.1 Gammaproteobacteria bacterium
GCTTACTGCTGTATTAATTGCGTTTGCTGCCGAAGACATAGTGGGTTTTGTACCGCCAAGTGTGGGTCTGGTAGAACTATTTGCACTTGCAGTAATACCCATTACTGCATCAAAACTTCCAGAAGCTCCAGCTCCAATCAACTTTTGATTATTTAGAAGTGATAAAGATCCATTATAAGCACCTGTTTTCATAAAGATATTGTCATTTGCGGCTGCTCCTGCTGTACCTCCAGCTCCTTGAATGCTATTAAAATCAGCTATACTTTTAAAAGGTGTCGTTAAGCGACCATCACCACCTGCAGCAGCGGATTTATCAACAAACCAGATGGTATTGCCCGAAACATTGAAAGTTATTGTTACATTAGCTGAGCAAATTCCAACTGAATCACACACTTTATAGCTAAAACTATCCGTTCCACTGTTTTGACCAGCAGGAGGATTATAGGTAAACACACCCGTTGCCGTGGTAATGGATAAATCTCCTCCATTAGTTGTGGCAGTAGGTGCTGGATTCATGGCATTACCTACAGTTAATGCTCCAGTTCCTCCTGTTGCTCCATTGAGTAATCCACTGCCTGCTGGGACATTGATTTGAATATTCGTTGTCACACCATAGGATGAATTGGCTCTAGCTGGAGGTGGATTTGTTATTGTAATGGTAAAAGTTTGGTCAGGAGATGTATCATCGCCACCATTAGCAGTACCACCATCATCCATTACATTAATGGTTACTGTCGCCACACCATTTTGATTGGTTGCAGAGGTAAAACTTAAATCCCCTGCCGCATTGACACTGGGTTGTGTGCTGAATAAGCTATTATTGTTATTAGTGACATTATAACTCAATGTTTGCCCTGCCTCATTAGCAGGACCTGCAGTTGAGGTAACCACCCAGCCACTAACGGTTTGAGCACCTGAATTTTGTGCCACACTTTGGTCTGCTCCTTTAGTAAACTGAGGCTCATCATTAACAGCGGTTACGGTAAGAGTAAAAGTTTGAGTAGCTGAGGTATTATTTCCACCATTTGCTGTGCCACCATTATCCATTAGTGTAACAGAAACAGTAGCTGCACCATTCATATCTGCAGCAAGGGCAAATTGCAATTGCCCGGTATTGCTTATACTTGGTTGAGTGGAAAACAAACTATTATTATCATTACTCACGTTAAAAGCTAAAGTTTGTGCAGACTCATCAGCAGGCCCAGTAGATAACCCACTTGCCCAAGCAGCATTATATGCAACAGCATCTTCTAACAAAGTTACATTGCCACCACTTGTAAAACTAGGTGCATCATTAACAGATGTTACTGTAATCGTAAAGGTTTGATTTGCCGAAGTATCGACTCCACCATTTGCCGTTCCGCCATTATCCATGATGTTTAGAGTTACCGTTGCTGTACCATTTGCATTAAGAGCTGGCATATAGCTTAAGTTTCCAGACGAGTCAACCGAAGGCTGGGTACTAAATAAGGCATTATTATTGTTGCTGACATTAAAGCTTAACGTTTGCGCTGATTCACTTGGGGGTCCCGCTGACAATGCTGTAGCCCAACCGCCAACAGTCTGTAATCCAGCATCTTCTAGAACTGATTGATTCGCTCCAACTGTAAATGAAGGAACATCATTAATATCTGTTATAGTTATAATGAAAGTCTGA
>JALSUJ010000524.1 GCA_027071355.1 Gammaproteobacteria bacterium
AAGGTATTGTTGAGTAACCTTAATATTTGTGTGGCCAAGTATATTGGATAATACCGATACATTAATATTCGGGTGATTACCTATATTTGTGGCCATTGTATGGCGAAATCAGTGAGGGAAGCAGTGGAAAATCACGTTCTTGACGGTTTTTACTGCCCACGCCACGAAGTGTTAATCTTTTTTTCTTAAAATCATTCTCGCTACGATTCAACTGATTTATTTAGGATAATGCTTCTGACAGTTAATAAAAAATTAAGCGGTCAATGGCCATTAACATAAGCCTTAAAATTTTTTACCATATTAAGAAAACAGTTCTTGTTGTATATTGTTTGGTAATTTCTTTGCTGCTATTTTTATATGATTCATAAATTTCTTACCCATAGTGCTGGCCGCTTCCATTGCGGTATATACGGAACCTGGTCGAATATCTAATAGAATTTCCAGAAGTTGTCTGGCCTGCTTTATATCTTTGATTGATTTGGCTGCATGACCAGTATGGCGACGCTGGCTTACGACAAGCTTATGAATAGCAAAGCGACCAGGATCTGGCAAGTTGACTAAAAGTCCAATATCAAAAGGTATCACAGCAGGTTGAATTTCCTCAATCAAGTAATCTAAATAACGTAATGGTTCTGCCATAATACCTAATGATGGTATTTTGATGGGGTTTGGGGATGGTTTGTTTCTCTCTGGAGTTAACAGATCAACTTTAAATGTTCCATCTTTCATTGCATAACTTGTTGAAGGGGATTTTCTGCTGAGTGATGGTATTTCAACAAACCCCATATTTGAGTTCATAATAATTGATTTTAAGTCAATCGACTTTGGTTTCATTGCAACTGGTAACTTATATTCTGCGGTAATATCAACATCGCGTGTTGCAAATTGCCCTTCCCAGGCCACTCCAAGCATAGCTCCCAGAGTTCTAAATGCTGGTGTACCAATCAACACACCTCCAGCCATGAATACACCGCCACGTTCTAAAATTCTTAATACCTTACCTTCTTGTGGAGTAGGCCCTAAAATTCCACCAGCCAAAACCATATTGACTAATCGTGCTCTATGGATCCTTGATGTTGCAGTCGATTGCCATAATGCTTTTTCCTTGTTCACAAGCGCCCTTGTTTCTGTATTATCAGGCCCAAGATATCGCTGCATTGGAATATTGCCAACTTTAGTAGCAACATAGATGTATTTTTTACCTTTGATCGTTTTTGTAGGAAAACTAACACCTCTACCATCAAAAGCTGGTGTTAGTGATGCTGATAACAGATCAGATAAAGCATTTTGAACGGCCTGGTCAAGATACTGAATAGTCAAGTTATACTCCTAAAATTTTATTAATGGAGTATAACCTGCTATACTCCTAATTCCAAATATTCGGAGTATAACTTGTAATATACATAGCATTTATCTGAAACGATACAGTTAATCCTCTTTTTTGGGTAATTGCATGAATGATTTTTCCAGGTATTTTTCAACCTAGAAAAATCAGTTGCCCGTTCAGTGTGATCCACTTTAATTTTGAATTAAAAAAAGAAGTGGCATAAAACAAGCAAAGCACTTTGCAATCGAGTTCTGATGCTTTGCCGAGGGCTCAGCCTGACTGTATACAGCATGGCTGGGTTCAGGTGTGGATTCTTTTAAAACGATCAACTAAACCTATCTTCAAAGGATAAAAAAGCTGATTCCATAAGTTGGATGTCAGCTCTGGATATAGCCATTTTTTTTGCCTCATTCTGCCAGTCTGCTACCACCTCAACAATTTGATTGATAATACTGCTTGCTTGATGTTCATTAAGATCGTAAAAAGAAGCTGTTTCTAGGACATTCTGCATATCAGGCGTGTTATCCATATCATTCAGGTTTAAAACATGACTGGCTTTATCGGTATCAGGATTAACATCAAAAGCCTTTGATAGCTGCCATCCTTTTTTGTTTAGTATAAATCCATGATTACGTAAATGATCATCTCTATTGCCAATAGAAACATTAAAAACTAATCGACGAAACATTTGCTCCAGGTCGCCTTTAATGAAATTCGGATCACCATTGTTTTGAATGGCCTGAGCCAAATCAAGATAACTTCTGTCTTCACTGCTGGTTGCTTCAAGCAAAGTCATTGCAGAAGCATAAAAAATCCGATTACCATGATGGCGATCAAATCGCTTTACGCAAAATGTATGGTGCTCACTGTTCATTTTTATCAGTTTTGCCTCAGGAACATCTATCAGTGCCTTTTTTGCCAGATTGTGAGACAATTTTTCCCATGCTGCAACATCATAAATGTCATCTTTAGCGGGGAATTTGGCAATCCATAAAGAACCATCATTATCAGTAAAGTTAGCTTTAGGCCGGACACCACCTAATGAGGAACCCGGTGCAACCAGAACACTTAGCCAGCGCTTTAGTTTATCCATATCATCAATCAGTTTACTGCTTAACTCAATGGCTATTTGTTCAAGCTCTTTTAATTTGCTCACAGGCGGTGCAGGTAATGGGCTATTATCTAAAAACTTATCCGTTCCCTCATATTTGAATCGTAATGCACCTTGTCTGGTCTCATCCTGAACACCCAACAAGTAATCCGATGAGTAAAGTATTCTGGGTTTTCTGTTTTCATCTTTTGCCTGCTGGGCTTCCCTCCTTTTTATTAAAGTTTGGCCCCAGCGATCAGGTGAAGAATCTAACAGCATTCCAAAACTACTGATATCAGGGTGAGGATGGAAAGAACCTTTATGAAGACTCAAGTGAGGATCGATATTAAAACAGTGAGGATGAACCAGCCAGGACTCAGCATAATCAAAGCGAATATGACCATGCTCATGGTGCATCGTCCCAACTCTCTGCAAGCCGTTAAAAGTATCTGAATCAACCCATACTTCTAAAGTGCTTTTATTCATTTCAATTCCAAATCCTGTAATTGACGACCTAACTTATCATCAGCCGCAATTTTGTTTAGATCGTCTTCAAGATGTAAAACTGAAAGGATACGAAAGTAAATCCCTAAAGAAACTTCCGGAGAACCTTTTTCAGCACGATTAAGTGTGACGCGAGTTATCCCTGCTCTGGCTGCCGCTATTTCGGTAGTGATTTTACGTCTTTTCCTTGCCAGCCTTAAACGTTCACCACTGGTGTCTAATTCTTCAGTGCTATGGACATTCGCAGTAGGTTCAACTGATTTATTTAGGTTTAAACTTTACACTGTTTTTCAATAGTGTAAAAAAAATTGACGTTTGTAATATATTCCTTTCAAATACTGTCGAATCAGTGTGTTAATATCCGTAATACAAAATAAAATCAATAACTCTATTTTACCGATCACATAAAACGGAACAAATTACTCGTGGTAAGAATTTTTAAACACTACATTCCATTTAGTCTGGTTTTTCTGGGTGTTCTTGAGCCGGTTATTTTTTTCCTGGCAGTACCCATTGCCCGTTATATTAATCCCCATGATTCTAATTCAATAGACAATCTTTTCTATACAGAAACCGTATTCACTCTGGTTGTGGTCTTAACTATGGCCGCTTCCGGACTCTACAGCCGTCAGGTCAGGGATAATTTTAAGGGAGTACTCTTTCGAATTATTCTGGTTAGCTTTATTGTGTTCTTTTTGATGAGTTTTCTGTTTTATCTACAGCCAGCCCTGTTTACTGCAAGGACCACCTTTGTTTATGCCCTGTTAATACTGTCTGGCACCTTACTGGTTACGCGAACCATTCTTTATCTTATGGTGGATAACGAATATTTTAAAAAAAGAGCGATTGTTTTCGGAGCTGGAAAAAAAGCCTCACATATGAACGAACTGCGCCGGAAATCTGATCGCAGGAATTTTAAATTACTGGGTTTTGTGCCAATAGAAGGCGAAGATATTATGGTCGAAAAAGAACAGCTGCTGGATTTAAAAAATAATATGATTGACTATGTTAAAAATCATCAAGTTGACGAAATTATTGTGGCTATTGATGATCGCAGAAAAAACTTTCCTGTGGATGACGTACTACAGTGTAAACTTCAGGGTGTCAATGTTCTGGATGTATCCACCTTCTTTGAACGTCAGACCGGGCGGATCAAACTGACCGCTTTACACCCAAGCAACCTGATATTTTCCGATGGATTTATTCAAAGTCCCCTGAATCAGTATACCAAAAGGGTATTTGATATTTTTGCATCCCTGGCTCTGTTGTCTGTTACCTGGCCGATAATGCTTATAACGGCACTGGCAATTATGCTTGAATCAAAATTTCATGGAACTATTTTTTACAGACAAACGAGGGTTGGATTATACAATAAAAATTTTGATGTAATTAAATTTCGCAGTATGAGCATGGATGCTGAAAAAAATGGGGCTCAATGGGCTCAAAAGGTCGATCCCCGGGTGACTAAAGTCGGAGATATTATTCGTAAATACCGGATTGATGAACTGCCGCAGTTATTTAATGTGTTAAATGGTGATATGAGTTTTGTCGGTCCCAGACCGGAGCGACCAGAATTTGTGGGTCAGTTATCGGAAAAAATTAGATACTATGAAATCAGACATTTTGTAAAACCCGGTATTACCGGCTGGGCTCAGATCTGTTATCCCTATGGTGCTACCGAACAGGACAGTCGGAACAAGCTGGAATATGACCTGTACTATATGAAAAATTACAGTACCTTTCTGGATCTTATGATCCTGATCCAGACTATTCAGGTGGTACTCTGGAGACAGGGGTCTCGTTAAATGAGTTGTTTGTAAATGGAACACTATAATATATTCAGTTACTTAGCTGCAGGTGTTGCATATACCTTCCTGTTGTTATTAAGCTTATGGGGGATCAAAAAATACACTGCCGCAGTACTTTTTTTTACCGCAGTATTATTCTCCTGCCTGTGGGCATTTTATACCAGTTATACTCTCTATAACGATGATATATATACTTCCTCTATCCTGCCTTTAGAAACCCTGCGTAACCTGTTCTGGTTTATTTACCTGATGGCCATGTTAAACAGATTGTCCGATCATTCTGCAGAGCCTAAAAATTTCAGGCAGCAAATTATCAGACTGTTTAAATCAAAATACAGCGCTGCACTTATTATTGGATGTTTGAGCGTCTTTTTTATAGAGTTATTTCCCACCCTGCAGTTTAAAGTTAACCAGATCATGGATATGGATTTTAGACTCATAGCGCATGTCTCTTTTGCCATTATTGGTCTTATTTTAATTGAACAGCTGTATCGCAATACTATTTCTGAACAGCGCTGGTCCATTAAATTTATCTGTCTGGGTTTGGGCGGCTTATTTATTTTTGATTTTATTATTTATAGTAAATCCCTGCTGTTTGCCGATATTGATTATTTGCTCTGGAATGCCCGCGGGATAGTCAATGCTCTGGTAGTACCCATACTGGCTATTTCTGTGGTGCGTCTACAGGAAGATTCCAGAACCTATACCATTTCCAGAACTGTTATTTTTCACACCACAGCACTGGTTGGAACTGGGCTGTATCTGATTATTATGTCTCTGGCTGGTTTTTATATTAAAAAATACGGCGGCAGCTGGGGAGATATTGCCCAGATCCTGTTTATTTTTCTGGCTATTTTACTGCTTTTAACACTGATGTTTTCCGGCTCACTAAGAGCCCGTATGAAGGTGTACTTTAATAAGCATTTTGTTCATTACCGTTATGACTACAGGGAAGAGTGGATCAAGCTTAGCAAGACCCTGGCGGAGTTAAAATCATTTAATGAATTATCACATTTTATGATTAAAACACTAGCTGATCTGGTTGACAGTTCCTGTGGCGGATTGTGGGTAAAAAATGAAAACGGTGATTACTATCTGGCAGAAAATTTTAATTTAAATCTGGACAATAACTGGGAACTGATACCGGGCAGTAACCAGGGTGTTCGGTTTCTACAAAAGAAACAGTGGG
>JALSUJ010000525.1 GCA_027071355.1 Gammaproteobacteria bacterium
TTAAAGTTGCAAATTTTGATTGGGAAAAGCCAATGTCTTCTCGGATGGCTTTCACATCAGGTTCATTAAATTCAAATTTACGTGATGGCTCAAACTCACCTCTCATTATCTTCCCAGCTTCCTGTACACTGGTTAATAATTCATCAAATAATTTACTATCCATTTCCAAACTCCAATTCAACTGCTTTCTTTAGAGTTGACAATTGATCTTTTGTTAAATCACTAAGTTCATTCTTTTCATAAATGAAAAGCATATAAATTTGATCTTTATTTGTTGCCCAGTAGTAAATAAGGCGAGAACCACCCCGTTTACCTTTTCCACTACCACTCCAACGAATCTTACGAATTCCAGAACTACCTTGAATGATTTTACCTGCATCAGGTGAATCAATAAGCTTATTTTGAAGCTCTCGATAAACTTCATCATCCATTAAGCGCTTGATTCGTTTTGTGAAAGTGTGGGTTTCTATAATGACCATACAGAAAGTATACGTCATTGACGCAATTTGTCAACCAGTGGAGCAGGATACTAATGGGGATTTATTGACGACATAACGCCAAAATCATCGGGGCGTCTTTTTGCCTCCGATGCATTTTTTGGTTAGGATTTTATTAATCTGTCATATACTGTGTGACTCCCAATCCAAAACCATAGCAGACCATCATCAGCTTCTACCGCTAAAGCCCGATAGTGAATTCCAACACGAACAGACCAAAAGCGTTTTATTTTTTTTAAATGTAGTGAAGGATGTTTAGGGTTGTCTTTTAGAAGCTCATAATTTTGATCAGCTATTTTTTGTACTGATGCTGGCAGTGCATTATAAGCTGACCAAAATGATGGGCTTGAATGGTGAATCATAATCGTTTAGATTTCCCTGCTTTATGCTCTGCAAGTGCGGCATCTGCAATGGCATCAAGTTTTCCTGATGAAATGTCTTCTTCTATTTGCCTATCCCATGCATCTGAATCAAATTTTTCATACCATTCACGAAATTGCTTTAATTGTGACTGTGGTAATTGTGCAATTTCTGTTTCAATATCTTCTACAGTTCTTGCCATTATATGACTCCTTTTACTTGCTATTGACATCCTAACGCCCTGCATAACTGGCCATTTTATGCGACGTGTAGCGAAGCGAAACGGCGTATAAAATGGTCAAGTTAATGCGATTGTTGGACGAACCGCTATCGCGGAGAAAAGCCGTTCATCATTCTAATTGGGTGTAACCTCATTAATTACCACTTATAGGAATAAGCCGGTAAATTGTGATCTCTTAAAAAAACAGAGGTTACAACCCAATGAAAACACCAAATAACAAACAATTCAAGAAAAAATATGCCTTACATTGCAAACATTTAAAACTCAAAGGCTTACAGCCCAAAACCATTGATGCTTATTCCCGTGCCATTCGTCGTATTGGAGAATATTTTAACGGTAATTTAGATGATCTGAGTGAAAATCAACTGATAGACTATTTTCATGAACTACTGGAAAGATTGTCCTGGAGTGCCGTCAAACTGGACTTATATGGTTTAAAATTCTTCTACACCCATGTTTTAAAGAAAAACTGGGTGGATATTCCTATCATTAAGCCTCCAAAGACCACTCGAATTCCTGATATTATCACCCCTGATGAAGTGCATCGCTTATTGA
>JALSUJ010000526.1 GCA_027071355.1 Gammaproteobacteria bacterium
GTTTCCTCTTATGTTGAACGCGGAACCGCACTGGATGGCGAAGCCAAACGTCGTGGGACTTCGGTTTATTTCCCGGGCCGGGTTGTACCTATGCTGCCGGAAATACTCTCCAATGGCCTGTGTTCCCTGAACCCGGATGTAGACAGACTGTGTATGGTCTGTGAAATGAATATCTCTGCCAGCGGCGAAGTAACTTCGTATCGTTTTGCTGAAGCACTGATGCGCTCCCATGCCCGTCTGACCTATGATCAGGTCGCGGCCATGGTGATTGACGGTGATGCCTCATTAAGTGAAAAATTTGCGGATGTTTTACCGCATCTGCATGAACTGTATCAGTTATATCGGGTATTGCTGAAAAAACGTGCCCAGCGTGGTGCCATTGATTTTGAAACGGAAGAAACCCGCATTGTTTTCGGTGAACAAAAAAAGATTGAGAAAATCTGTCCCGTTTATCGGAATGAAGCACATAAAATGATTGAAGAATGTATGCTGGCCGCCAATGTGACTGCCGCAGACTTCCTGTTAAAAAACAAAATCCCCGCTTTATATCGTAACCATAAAGGCCCGACCGATGAAAAACTTAAATCCTTAAGAGACTATCTGGCTCCCCTGGGATTAAAACTGGATGGTGGGGATGAGCCGCAGGCAAAAGACTTTTCCAGACTGCTTAATGAAATTAAGGAGCGTATTGATTTTCCGGTACTGCAGACGGTTATGCTGCGCAGCCTGTCACAGGCGGTCTATGAAGAGCAGAATGTCGGTCATTTTGGTCTGGCATTTGAAGCTTATGCCCATTTTACTTCCCCAATTCGCCGTTATCCAGATTTACTGGTTCATCGGGCTATCCGCCATCTTGTGCAGGGCAAAAAGGTGGCTCAGTATAGTTACACTAATGAGCAGATGGCTGAACTGGGACAGCATTGCTCAGTTACGGAACGTCGTGCCGATGATGCAACCCGTGATGCAACAGACTGGCTCAAATGTGAGTATATGATGGACAAGGTAGGTGATGAGTTTGATGGTATTATCAGTACTGTCACCGGCTTTGGTCTGTTTGTGCTGCTGGATGATATTCATGTTGAAGGACTGGTGCATATTACCGCTTTAAAAGATGATTATTACCATTTTGACCAGCCCAATCATAAAATGAAAGGTGAGCGTACCGGTAAAACTTTTCAACTGGGAGATAAAATCAGTATTCGTGTTGCGGCAGTGAGTCTGGATGAGCGTAAGATAGATTTTGTACCGCAAAACAGTGGTAAGCCTGTTAAAAACAAACCGCAAAAAGGCAAATCAAAGCCAGCTCATAGAGCGCGCAACAATACTGCTGCAAAACCAGCTCAAGCCTCCGTTGAGCAGGAGCCACCTAAAAAGAAAAAGGTTAACAGAAGGCGTCGATGGATCAAATAATATTTGGTATCCATGCAGTTAAATCAGCGCTGAATTATTTGTCAGCTTCTGCATCAGAAGAGCAGGGCGAAGCGCTGATAAAAGTACTTTATGTTGATCGGGGTCGGAAAGACAATCGCATTAATGCGATTGTTGAACTGGCCAGAAAAAAATCTGTTAAAGTTACTTTTGTCGAACGAAAAAACCTGGATACCTTATGCCAGGGCAATCACCAGGGGGTAGTGGCTCAGGGTAATACGCCTAAAGTAAAATCCGAAAGTTATCTGGATGAGTTACTGCAATCACTGGAAGGCCCCCCGTTTTTGTTGATACTGGACGGTGTTCAGGATCCGCATAATCTGGGAGCCTGTCTTAGAACGGCAGATGCTGCCGGTGTACATGCAATTATTGTCCCCAAAGATCGTTCCGTTTCACTCACTCCCGTGGTGCGTAAAGTGGCCTGTGGTGCAGATCAGAGCGTTCCCCTGATACAGGTGACCAATCTTTCCCGTACCTTAAAGCTATTAAAAAACTATCAGATCTGGGTAGTGGGTACTGCTGGTGAAACTGAAGCCACCCTTTATAGCAGTGATCTGAGAGGTCCTCTGGCACTGGTTATGGGCACAGAAGGCAGGGGCATGCGTCGACTGACACGGGAAAATTGTGATATGCTGGTAAAAATTCCCATGTTTGGTAGTGTAGAAAGCCTGAATGTCTCCGTTGCAACCGGAATCAGCCTGTATGAAGCTGTTCGGCAGCGAGAAGCTGCTGGTCTATCAGCCGGTTAATCAAAAGTGCAGCCATAAACATCAGGTAAAAAGGAAAGTACCATGTTAAAAATCAGAATTGCCGGAACTGAAAGCGAGTTGCGTCAAGTTGCTCATAAAGTCGGTACTACTCATATTAAACGTTTTAAACGGGATAATGGTAAAACGGTATTTGCTATTGATGTACAGATTTCTGTTAAAGATTTTCTAAATAATATGGATCTGAAAACCTCTGGTGCTGTTGCTGATAACTCACAACATGAAAAATGTAATCCCAGAGCAATTCAGGCAGAACTGGAAGATTTATTACAGGAAATTTCTGATAGTAAATAGGCAGATACTCGTATCAGATTTAAATTATGCTGAATAGTTACGTTAAGTTTTAATTAAAGTATGTTCTCACCTTGGTAGTCTTAGATAATTTTTTATTCATTTCTTGAATAAAAAATTCAAAGATAATATAATACCGCACCCTTGATAGTCATGTGACTGTCTATTCCTTGCTTTATGTTTATGATTTTAAAGAATTATAGATAGGGCATAAAGCTGATTCAGCTCAATAATGGGCTAATTAACCGTAAGGATTTGTCTAAATATGAGACATTATGAAATTGTATTTCTTGTACACCCGGATCAGAGTGAACAAGTACCGGCTATGATAGAACGTTATCGTGGCACCATTGAGTCAAACAATGGAACTATCCACCGCCTGGAAGATTGGGGCCGTCGCCAACTGGCGTATCCGATTAATAAAATCCACAAGGCACATTATGTGTTAATGAACGTAGAGTGTGAGCCATCCAGCATTGATGAGCTGACTCATGCCTTCCGTTTTAATGACGCAGTTCTTCGTAACCTGATCATCTCTATAAAAGGCCCCGTTACTGATGCTTCTCCTTTAGTAAAAGAGAAGGATGACAGTGCACCGGAAAGAACACCTGCAAGTGATGCTCCTAAGGAAACTGCTCCTAAGGAAACAGCTTCTGCAGAAGCTGAATAAGCCAGTTGCTGTTTGTTAGATTAATTAGAGATTATTAAAGAGAAGGTAAGAAAAAATGTCACGCTATTTCCGTCGTAGAAAATACTGTCGTTTTACCGCTGAAGGTATTACAGAGATCGATTATAAAGATCTGGCCACATTGAAGAATTATGTCATGGAAAACGGTAAGATTGTACCCAGCCGTATTACCGGTACCAGTGCAAAATACCAACGCCAGCTGTCCACAGCAATTAAACGTGCTCGTTTCCTGGCATTACTTCCATACACCGATAGCCACGTTTAATCCGGAGAGTTCTTATGAACGTTATTCTATTAGAAAAAATTAACAAACTGGGTGAATTAGGCGATCAGGTTTCTGTGAAAGCAGGCTTTGGTCGTAACTATTTACTCCCTCAGGGCAAGGCCCTTCCAGCCACAGCAGCAAACATAAAAATGTTTGAAGAACGTCGTGCTGAGTTAGAAGCTGCTGCTGCAAAAGCCTCTGGTGCTGCTAATACCCGTGCTGAAGCACTGGAAGGCAAGGAAGTGGTTATTGTGCGCAAAGCCGGTGATGAAGGCCGTATGTTTGGTTCTGTCACTAATAGTGATGTGGCAGAAGCATTAACCGCCGCTGGAACGGACGTTGAAAAACGTGAAGTTCGTATGCCCGAAGGTGCTATTCGTGAACTGGGTGAATACGATATTGAAATTCATCTGCACACGGATGTTAATACCACGGTTAAGGTAATTGTTGAAGCAGAATAGTTATCTGTATCAATAAAAATAAAAAAGGCCGCTTTTAGCGGCCTTTTTTGATCCGGGTGGACACTAATTAAGGATAGCAGGGTTATAAAAGGTAAAATTATTACGGCCGCATTTTTTTGATTCATACATGGCCTGATCTGCCTGTTTGAGTAATGCTTCCGGCGTATCACCATAAAGTGGATAAACACTGATGCCGATACTGACACCAATATTGATATGATGCTGATCTACATAAAACGGGTCTTTTAGTGCCGCAATAATTTTTTCTGCAATGGTGGGAATAATATTCTGGCTATGAAACTGATTAATAATTAATACAAACTCATCACCACCAACACGTGCCAGAAAATCTGTGCTACGTTTAATATGGTTTAAACGATTAGCCGCCATACTCAGTACTGTATCACCAAAATCATGGCCATGCTCATCGTTAACTTTTTTGAATCCATCCAGGTCAATAAATAATAAAGCCAGAGACATACCGGTTTTGTTGGCACAAAGCAATTCTGAATTTAGGCGTTCTTTAAGTTGCAGACGATTAGGCAAGCCGGTCAGATAATCATGATAGGCCAGATGTTCCATGCGTTCATCGCTATCTTCCATATTACTTAGATCGCTGAAAATTCCCATGTGGTGGGTAATATTGCCGGTACTGTCCTTAATGGTGTTGATGGTGAGCAGTTCAGGATAAATTTCGCCATTTTTGCGTTTATTCCAGATTTTTCCCTGCCATTTCCCAGTTTTTAGAAGACTGCTCCATAACTCGCTATAAAATTGTCTGTTTTGTTTACCCGATTGCAGAAAACGGGGATTTTGTCCTATTGCATCCTGTTCATCATAACCGGTGATCTGGGTGAAAGACTGATTAATGCCAACAATTTTATGATCTTTATCAGTAATAATAATACCATCTGAAGTATTTTGATAAATCAATGCAGCATTAACAAACCTATGGTGTTCAGATATCTGATTATTAAATTTGTGAAAGTTGTTCATACAGTATGAAAAGGATGAAACCGCCAGTTTTAGCTGATTCCAGCGTATACGGGAATATTCTTTTATATTACCCATATTCACAACGGATTTACTCTCTTTTGCCAAAAAGCTCACTTTACACTCCACTACAACCCTGCATAAGCCTGGAAAAGGATTTTGCAGACCTTTAATTTTTATAATTGTAATAATATTAGAATTATCTTATTTTCCATGCTTTAACTCAATGACCTAAATGGCTAAAAAGAATTGGTCTAAATTTAGACGAAAGTCTAGAAGGGTATAAGTTATTGTAATTTCAGGGAAGTTTGAGCATAAAACGTCCGCCGCCCAATTGTGATGAGTTATCAATCTGGGTGGCACCCTGTTTTTCTCTGTTTCTATGAATAAGAGCTATCTGGCGGGCAAAATAAAGTCCCAGTCCGGTGCTGCCGGTACGGGCATTAATAATTGTTTCCAGATCATCAGTTTGCTGCAGCATTTTTTCAGGAAAACCGTCCCCATCATCTTCTATTGAAATTTGCAGGTAATGATCAACAATGTCAGCTTTGAGCAGAATTTTTCCTCTGGCATAGCGTATGGCATTGTTAATACAGCTGTTAATTAAAGTGGCAATTAGATCCCGGTCAAAAAACCAGTTTATGTCTTCATCACATTGCAAATGAATAGTAATTTCCTGCTGGCCATTTAAGGGGATATTATTAATCAGCAAATCATCCAGAAAATCATAGATATTATATTGATCAGCCTGCAAGGAAAATAGATTAGTTTCCATCTTATATAAGGATAATAACTGGATCAGGGCGTTGTTAATACGCCGTAATTCGTACTGGATGGTGGTTAGTCGGCTTTTCTGTTCATCGGGTATTTTATCCAGCTCATAATAAAGTGTTTCCAGACTGGCAAGAGACATTAATAAGGAGTTCTTTATATCATGAATAAAGGACATTAAGACCGCATTAAACTGTTCAGC
>JALSUJ010000527.1 GCA_027071355.1 Gammaproteobacteria bacterium
TGTTTTATAACCATGAAAGGCTGCATTCGTATCTGGGTTACATGAGCCCGAATGCATTCGAACAGAAATTATTGGAAGTGGAAAAAGCGGCTTAACTGAGGTGTCACAAAATGCTTGACCACGTCAATCCCACCCAAATATGCAGTATCGCAGGTGATAGGTTTTATCAAAGGTAAAAGTGCGATACATATAGCTCGAACTTATTTTGGACGGAAGCGGAATTATGTTGGGCAGCACTTCTGGGCAAGAGGGTATTTTGCTTCGACAGTAGGGAGAGATGAGCAGGTTATCCGAGAGTATATACGGCATCAAGAAGCCGAAGATAGAAGAGTTGATCAGTTACAATTGATGTAGCCCCTTTGAGGGGCAAAAGGAGCCAGTGGCTCCGTTATTAAACCGCTTTGAGCGGTTCACAAATAAAGCCCCCGGCTTTGCCGGGGGATATTTACTTGCGGGTACTTCCTTTGCGTTTATTTAGCCGCAATTACACTGGCGACTACCCCTGTCATAAGAGCACCACTGCTGTCTACAGCAATAATGCGATCAGATGATAAGTTATTAATGCCGCCGGCAACATAAAATTTAAAATCCTTTATATCGGATATGGAGTTTAAATGTGTTGGCATTAATAAAACCTGCAAGTTATTTCCATCATCCTTCCAGGTAATGTTTTTTAAGTCGCCGCGTGGGTTTGAAACATAGGCTTTTCCTGTTCCCCCATTGTTTACATCAGCATCATGGGTAAAATCTACCTGTATTGCATAGGGAATAACGGGTGAAGAAAAAGATATAACAAAGTGATCTACACGTTCCATTGCAGAAAACTGGTCTGGATTCATGGGACCATTCTGATTAATATCAAAGGTTTCAGCCTGGCCAGTTCCATCAATAATATTGACAGAGGAAGTAACTGAATCACCTGCTGAATTACTTATTTCAATACTGGTTAAACCCGCAGGTAATGTGTCAGGTAAATCTATAAAAACTACAGTTTGCCACCAATCTCTGTCACCTGATGTGTAGAAGCTTGTTCCCATGGCATAGGTTTGAGCAAAAGGGGTAATATCCTGTGAAGTTGCCTCTGAAATTACCATACTTGAGAGGGGGTCCGGGTACATATTTACCACTGCACGAACAGCGCTATTACCGGGCAAATAAATAATAGGTGCACCGGTAGCTGGGGTGACTGTAACCATAATATTATCACGTGAGAAATTATGCTTCCAGCCAGCAGCGACAGATGCAGTATCACCAGCTCTTAGGTTTGACTGAAATGTTTGCACACCTGAGCAACCAGCCAGTATTGCTAGTATTAATAAAAAAATAAGCTTTATTAAATTGGCTTTAAACATATTGAACCTCATTGAAACAGTCTGCTTTTAAATTGTATAAAATCAGACAAATCAATTACCCCATCAGGCGCACCAACAGGATAAATATCACCATGACTCACTTCATTAATAGAAGGAGATAAATTCTTCTGTATTATTCGCTGGTATATAACATAATCGGCTATATTTACTATTCCATCCGGTGCACCAAGAGGTGCTATATCTGCATCGGCAAAATTATAATTAAAAGGAATAGGATCACTGGCATCAGAAAAGCTATCACCATCAGTGTCTGGTGATAATGGGTTAAGATCTACTCCGGCTATATAACGTGTAGCATCACCATCCCATGCTAACTCCTGGTAGTCAGTGAGTGTGTCTCCATCACTATCTGCGAGCAACGGGTTTAAGTCTTTAAGAGGAAGATAACTACTGGCATTACCATCAAAGGCAACCTCAAAAAAATCACTTAAACCATCGTTGTCTGTATCAACAAGTAACGGATCAGTACCAATGCTTGATTCAAAAATATCGGATAAACCATCATTGTCATCATCTGTATCACAAGCATCGCCCTGAGTATCGAGGTCTGTATCCAGTTGATCCAGGTTGCTTAATAGTACACAGTTGTCGTTATCATGATTGTAGGTGTCATCATCCGCATCCATACTAATACGTCCATAGCCGGTTCGATAATCAAAGCCTGTAGAAGATACATCTTCTGAGTCTGAGATAAGTCGGGCACGTAAATCCGCTGGGGTATATTCAGGGTGTTGTGAAAGTAATAATGCTGCGGCTCCTGCAACATGAGGTGAAGCACCAGATGTTCCTGCAAAGCTATTCACCAGAGATGTTTGTGTTCTATCAGGGGCTGATATTTCGGGTTTGCTTCGTCCATCAGTTGTAGGGCCTTCGGAGCTAAACCACTCAGGTGTATCGTTAAGGTTTGTTGCAGCAACGCTCAGTACAGAGTTGCAGTCAGCAGGTTGAACAATACTACTGCGTGTGGTTCTAATATCAAGGCTGGGGCCAGTAGAAAATAAACTTAAGGGGACGTCAGCATCACCATTGCTCTTAGTAATAACAATATAATAAGTACCGGTTATTGTTGGCGTGTAGGTAAGCGCTTCATAAGGGTCGCTACTGGGACTTCCCGTTTGCCGATAGCTTGAGCTGGCAACGAGCTTACCTCCTGTGTCAGGGTTGTTATCATAAAGATATAAATTATAATCGATGCTGGTTGTTGGATATGCATCCCAATTGAGAATAAGGCTAAATGTAGTGCCCGCTGTTAAATTAACAGTATTAAAATTTACGCCATTGGAAAATTCATGTTTGAGGTTATTGTCCAGATCGGAAAAGGTGCCCAGGTAATGCGCTGCTCGTGAATTTCCCATGGCATTAACCCACTGGATGCCCGCAGCTTCTGCATTATCCGTAATTGAGCAAATAGGCCCGCTGCCATCATAAAATGCAGAGCCGAACCAGGCCACAGAATGGTTAATTATTTTTACGCCTGCTGCAATCATATCGTTCATTGCTTGTTCAAGCTGAAGTGTTGTACTAATTTTAGCCAAGTACAGTTCTGCGCCCGGAGCCATATCATAAATAATCTCAGCGACGCTGGTACCATGGTTAAGTCCACCGGCTCCTGTGCCTGTATAATCGATAATGGAAAGATTGGCAGGAAGGTCCCCCGAAGCCTGAGCATTCGCATAGCTCGCAAAACCCAGGTCAATTATGCCAATTTTCACACCACTGCCATTATTATTGAGTGCTTGCATATCACTGGCGCCTGTTATTTCGACACCCTGTGATGTTACTGCGACAGCCTGGTGTATAAAAGGTAGGCGAAGATGTGCATCAGATGGAAGTAAGGAAATTAATGTCTGTAGTTGTCGTGCAGATACTGTTATTTCATATCGATGACCGCTGTGATACCGGAAGGATGCGCCATAGGAAGTCATTTTCTGGCGCACTAAGCTATTAAGCCTGGGGGTTTCAAGGATAACAGTGATCTTTTCTGTAGAGGATTGTGTAGAGCGGTTTAAGTGGTTGAGTAGGTGGCGCAAGCGATCAGTTGATGTGGCCATCTGTTGCGGTTGTTGAGAGGGTGAAGCAATAACTGGCCCGATAAAAAATAATAAACTTATTGAAAATACCAAAAGACTAAATGCCAGGCGCACTAACTGTTCCTTTAAAAACTTGCTGTAACTCGGAATGCTAGCAATAAATGCACCTATATTTTTTTTATGATTAAAATCAGTTAATTATTATCTCAGTTTATTTAAAGGGGTTTGCAATTGTAAATTATTCTGACAAAAAAACAGCGGCATAATAGCCGCTGTTTTTCCCCGGTTATAACAATGCTAAGTCAGAGTTTACGTTTTGCAACTCCAGCCAGGCCAAGCAAGCCGGAACCAAACAGCCAAAGCGCAGCAGGGACAGGCACGGCAGATACAGTTACAGATGATGCAGCATAATCTGGATTAATCAGGCCGCCGCCACTCGCCCAGGGATTGAGCAGGTAATCTGATAAGGATAATGCCGTGCTGCCGTTGCCAACAGCCTGAAACGTAATACTTGCGATAGTGAAATTGCCTGACACATCAGACCAGGCATTAACCGAAATACCACTGACTGACCCTTGTGTATTATCAATAGCGCCTGTACTAATACCCGCGCCTAAATCCCAGACACTTTCATCAATTGAAATTGAGGTTACATTCAATACACTGCTATCGAAGCTAAAGTTGAGTCCGCCGCCATCAACATTACTGGTAAATCCGCTGCCCACTACATTCAGTGTAAACGTATCATTTAGATTTACATTGTTAATTGATGAGTCCCAGCCTACCGTAGCTGCAGATAGTTGATTACTGAGGATCAGTAAACTTACCCCTAATATAATTTTAATATTTTTCATAAAAATACCTTTAATGATTTTCAGTAAGCTCAATTTAGTTTGAAGAAACCGTGGTTCTATTAAATGTAACAGGTACTTCTAGTCCATTGCTGGCAAAAACATTTGCAGGTGATGTTCTGAGTGTTATGCCACTAGAACCTTTTTCAATAGACTTAAATTCAATAGTTGCGATTCTGGCATCACCTGAAACACCCTTATAACTACTGAATAAAATGTCTGAAATTGAACCCTCTGCATTATTTATAACGCCATTCTTGTTTTTAAAGCGCCATACACTTTCGTCAACATTCACACTTACGGCCTGCAGTATATTTGCATCAAATGTTATGCTTATACCACCACCTTCCGTTGTAGAAAAGTTGCTCATTAATACATCAACTGTGAATGTGTCACCTTTATATACACTTAAATTTTCACTGGACAAGGCAACAGTTGGACCAGGTTTATTTGTTGTAACAGTCGTATCAGTCTGTTCATTGTCTGAATTTGCTGATTGGGTTTCAGGCGATTGACTACAGGATATCATCAGAAACGATGACATCATGACAGCACAACCAAAGAATGCTTTATTATAAATACTCATGTCATTTTCTCCTATTGTGCAGTGCTTGATGGGCCGGGTACTGAAAAGAAGCTGGCTTTAAATAAACCCAGATCTAGTGAGTTTACAATCTGGTCATTATTCATATCGGCTTCTACGTCACCTGTAGCAAAGAACATCTGCTTAAATAACCCCAAGTCTAAAGAGTTCACAATACCATCATTGTTAAAGTCTGCATCACATGCGTTACCATAATTATCACCATCAGTATCCTGCTGGCTGGCATTGGCAACATTGGTGCAATTATCGTTATAGTCCAGCACACCATCACCATCTGTATCTAGCTGCATAGGGTCAGGACCATAAACAGCTTCATCAAAGTAGTCGATAATTCGTGAACCATCTGCGCGTAGTATGTATGAGTAGCCCGCAAAAGCAGCGGTTTGCCAGACACCACCAGCAGTTGTACAGGCGGCGGCATCCGCTATACCGGGAATCAATGAAGCAAATTTATAGATGCCCGGGCCTCGCTTTCCAGCAATCCAGTCAGCTGATAAAACGCCGCAGTCACCATAACCATTTCCACCGGGAATAACATCAGCACCCATAAAAGATACCTGGTTGTGCCATCTGGCCGGGTCACCTGTAGGTGTGGTTGGGGTTACGCTTTTATTAGGCACGGAAGCATCGGTATTATTTACGATAGCCGTGGCTGTCATTGTTTGTGTACCAACGCCATCAGCAGAGACGATATCAATAGTAATATCCCCAAAGCTTCTCATCTGGAAGCCGCGGGTAATTTCAGTGCTCCAGTAGGTGTAGCTACCATCATCATTTCTGAAATATACATCGAAAGCCACATCGAAAGTGATTTGTCCGGCCATAGCCTCATGTGCATTAGGGTGGGCAGCCAGTACTGAACCACACCAGCCCTTACCGTCACTTAATGGGTATGCCTGAAATGCTAGCTTATTATTGTATGTGCCATCGGCAACTGAGCCTACACGAACCCCGCCGGGTGGAACAAGTTGTACATAGGAGATTGGATTAAACCATTCAAAGGTCATGTCTTTTTGCGGCACGTGATAATCGCCATCATAGTCGATTAGCATATTAGTAAATGTAGAGCCTGCGACAGTGGTATAACCCCATTTAAAAAAAGTTGTTAAGGAGTCAACATTGGCCTGGGGATAAGGCCCATTGGGGCTAAGAAAATCGCCAAGAATATCATGGGGGGGATCCTGGGTAATGCCATCAGGACCATTGGTAACTACATGCTGCATTTGACCAATGTCGCAGGATGCGGGATCAGCTACGCAGTTTGTAATGTCGGCAGGGTTAAAGTTAGCATTACCAAAGCCGCCATTTACAGGCTCAAAGTTATCCGCCAGGCGTCCAGCAGGCCCAACAAAGCCCCAGTCATCAAGAATGATTGTGCCGGTTACACCGCCATGAGTAGTGCCGTCAAAGGTTCTAACCAGTTTGCCATCGACCCATGCTGTAGAAGTTGCATAGCTGCTGCCTGATGCTGTCATTGCCAGTAACATCAGCAAAGACAAATTGCTCGTTTTTTTCATTATGATCATCCTCATTTTATATTCATTTTTTTCAATGTTTTTATAATAATTCCTACACTTAAATTATGTAGTTCTTAGCCAATATAATAATTAAAGCCCCTTTAAGTTTTATTAAAATATATTTAATACTAGTCTTTATTGCGTATCGTCAACGTTTCTCAAACACAGTGAAATATAAGGAGGGGGAGTAAAAACCTTTTAAATTCAGATTGTTATAGTTTCTGCATGATTACACGCAATATTCGAGCCATAATGAGATTTCTTGCTCGCTTTAGAGTAAAGGCAATAAAAACAATAAGTTATAAAGTTTTACAAAAAATGGGCGGTTTTTAGTATTTTTAAAATGTAATGATTTTCGACAATTACTGTCTGCGGTTTTGATAATATTGAATTATCCTATTGATTTTACAATGAATATTTTTGTTCAGTAAGTGTTAAGATGATCGACGCTTTAGCAATATATAATTTTAACAGGATGGAAAATTTATCTGGGGCTGGTGTACTGGTAGTTGTTACGAGCAAAGATCTGTAGCTAGCCCCGATTACCGCCAGGGCTAGCTGCTTTTTGATGTTTTTTAACGACTTATGACGTCACCAAGCTCATCCACTAATGGCTGGAGGTATTTTTCATAATTTCTCCAGCGTTCTTTTGAGCTCTGGTAAATGGGGCGCCTGACCTGGTCATAACTGGCTGTACCTACGTCGCGTTTAGAATCATAGAATTTCATAACGGATTCGTCCCATTCCAGATCACAGAATTCAAGCAACTTACGTGACATGGCTTCCTGATCCTGGAGTATATCCTCATACTGAACGGTCATTATTGGAATATCGATAACTTCTTTCCAATGATTCATTAAGCGTTCATGTTCTTTGTAGTAAAAGCCAATATCGGCCAGGTCAACGGCATAATCATGTGCCCATATAAAGCTTTGGAAATAGATGGATAAGCAATTATCCAGGGGATTTCTCTGGCAATGGATAATGCGAGCTTCAGGGAAAAGTAAAGAAATTAGACCAATTTGGATAAAATTATTGGGCATTTTATCGATGACATGTTTTGCCTTGCTATCTAGTTTCTGGATTTTTTCTAAGTAGGTTTGGGCAAATGTGGATAGTTTTTCTTCAGTAAGATTATGAATCCTGTTGCAGTAATCAGACTTAGTGCTCTGGTCAGTGCCTCTTATTGAGTTTTCCAGTTGCTTAATGTAGTGTAATTCACCAGCACCAAATACATCTGAATGGGTTGCCAGAATTTGCTCAGTTAGTGTTGTACCAGAGCGCGGCATACCGAGCACAAATATCGGCCTTGAGCTTTTTATTTTAGCCCGCGACATTTCTTTTAGCTTGGATTTACTAAAGCATTCAATAATATTGTTGTGGTATTTTATATGTGCCTTACGATCACAACTTATATCTACAGCGGCATTGGCTTTATGGTAATATGCCATTGCTTCGTCATATTGGGATGCTTTATCGAGCATACCAGCAGCAGCATACATTAAAGCTTGTTTCTCTGTTGTGTCAGTTTTTGGATCATCTATAAACTTATTTACTATTTCAAGTGCTTCATCACATCGTTCATATTTGCGACAAAGTTTGGTAAAAACAGTTGCCGCCTGAGTATTCATTTTATCTTCTTTAATAAGCTTATTGATGATATTGTAAGCCTGCTCTTTGTCACCTTTTTGTTCTAATAAATTAACTTTTAAACCGGAAAAAGTTATTTGATTGTCATTGTTAAGCTTTTCTGCTTTTTTCACATACTCCAGGCCTTTATCATATTCACCTGTATACCGCTTGACATTGGCTAATCCTATATATGCTGCGCAATTATTGCTTTCAATACGTAAAGCTTGATTGAAATGGTCTTCGGCTTTTTCTAGCCCACCGATGCCACAGTTAATTATTCCCATGCCCACATGCGCTTCAGATAGTTTTGGATCTAGCTGCAGGCCTTTTCTGAATTTTTCGAGTGCTTGTTTAGGGTGGCCTGATTCAGCTAGTGCTTTTCCGAGGGCGCAGTATACGGGGGCGTGACCAGGATTTATTTTAAGAGCCTTTTCATATTGCTCTATAGCTTCCTCTCTCCGTCCTAAAATAGAAAGTGCACGTCCATAATTATTTAATACTTCTGGAGCATCAGGTTTTAACTGTATAGCTTTTGCATAGTTTTCAAGTGCAGCTTCAGAGGCCCCTGTGCCCATCTGTGCGTTTGCTAAATTGCATAATGCGCCATAATGATCTGCATTTAAACCCAATGCTCTTTTTGAAACCTTTATTACACCTTTCAGATTTCCCATTTTTCCGTAGGCTAATCCTTCAAGATAGCCAATATCGGCATCATCACACCAGGATTTCCTGACTTTTGAGAATAAATTTATGGCATCTGCTGGCTTCCCGCTTTCAAGAGCCTTCATGGCTTTTTTGAATCTTTGTTTGTCTTTCTCTGATGGTGGTGTTTTCATTTCTTTGCTTGGCTCTCATGTGCAATAAGGTGTCTGTATTACTACAAAAATTAAAACTCTCGCTGTAAACCCGCTTTAAGCTCATCTAAGTGCTTTTCGTAGTGTTTCCATCTTTTGATAGATTGAGAGTATAGTGGTTGACGTACTTGATCAACACTTGCAGTATCAATGGTTCTCTTTACATTGTGAAATTGCAGGCAATCATCATTCCAGTCAAGTTCACAAAAATTCAGAATCTTTCTTGTTGTTTCTTCCTGGTCGGTTACCAGATCTTCATATTGAACATTAAGTATCGGTATCGATAATACTGTTGTCCAGTGATCCATCAGACGATTATATTGATAATAGTGAGTGCCAATATTAAATAAATCTTTTGCATACTGATGCACTTCTGAAAAATCCTGGAAATAGATTGAAAGGCAGGTGTCCATCGGGTCTCGTTTACAGTGAATAACCTTTGCTTCAGGAAATAATAATTGGATGAGTCCTACCAGGTAAAAATTGTGAGGCATTTTATCTGTAACAAACTCCTCTTTTCCAGAAATGCTGCTTAGCTTATTTAAGTATATATTTGCCATTTCATCTATATTGTTCTGGTCAAGCTTGTTTATGTAGTAAGGAAAACCATCTTCTCCTCCGAGGCTATGTTTTGCCTGAGATGATGTTTTAAATAAAGTGTCAAGCTCGCCAGCTGCATAGACGTTGGGGTGAGCAGCCAATATTTGTTCTGTCAAACTGGTGCCTGAGCGGGGCATTCCTACTATAAAAATAGGTCGTTTACCCCTGTTATTTGACGTGGGAGTATTCATAAACAGGGATGGATTGAAGGTTTTAATGATGTCATTTATGTATTGCGTGTTTGCAACTGAATCATAAAGGTATGAAATAGCTTCATTTCCAGCCCGATAATATGAAAATGCGCTATCATAGCGTTTCATGTTATCCATGATCTTCCCGGCTGCAAAGTTTAAGCCTTTGATTTCGTTCCGAGATAAGCCCTGCTTTTTTAAAACCTGATTGATATAGTCTACTGCTTCCTCGCAGCGATTACTGTATTTACATGATTGTGCGAATGCAATAGCCAGGGTAGAGTGAAGTATTTGCTTTTTAACTAATGGTTCTATTAATTTTAAAGATTTCTCATAGTCCCCATAAAAGTTATATATCATAGCGAGACTGCTTTTTGCCTCTACGCTATTTTTATCAATTTTAAGTGCTTTAAGATAAAGAATCTTGGCTTCATCTTTTCTTGTAAGGTTGGCTAATGAGTTAGCAAGAGCGCATATAGCTGGAACCGATTTTTCGTTATATTTTAATGCAAGTTCAAGTTGATGAATTGCTTTTTTATGCGCACCTGTCTCTCGTTCAAGTAGTCCAAGGCCTAAATATGCATCGCTGCTTTTGGGGTTCAGTTTTAAAGCTTTATCAAAATGTTCTCTAGCTCCAATAAAGTCATCTTTTTTAATCTGTATATCGCCTAAGATAACATGCGCATCAGCCGAAGAGGGGTTTAGTTTTAATGTTTCATTTAAGCATCTAATTGCTTCATCTAATTGTCCTAGTGCCAATCGAGCGCCTGCAAGTGCAAAATGGGTTTGTGCGACACCTTGATTAATTTTAATGCTTTTTTCAAATGAGCTTATCGCCTCGCCCCATGATTGACGGGTGGCATAGCAGCATCCTAGTAGATACAGTGCCTCTGCATCATCGGGTTGTGATTTAATAACTTTATTTAAGATACTTATGGCTTCAGAGTGTGCTCCTCTCTCCATTTTTTTCCAGGCTTTCTGCTTTTTAATTTGTGAGGCATTTTGAATCATAATTAATGATGGAGGTGAGTTGTCTGTTAATCTGGTATAGGTAATGTATAAAAGCGGTGTAGTCAGGTCAACTTAAAACATTTGATATTCATAGGGGAGCGGATATTTAGCAGGCAAAAAAATGGGTGCCTGAAGGCACCCATTTTTCGTAACTAGTAAAGTTAAGTTACTAAGCTTTAATTAAGCAGCTTTACGACGACGCGCAACACCTGCTAAACCCAGTAAGCCTGAGCCGAACAGCCATACAGCGGCAGGAACTGGAACAGATGATACAACGCCGTTAAACGCAGGAGCCTGGCCTGGGAAAGGACCAACTTGCATTGGAGTACCGCGACCAGTACATGTATCACCTGGGTTACCAGCGCCACAATCGAAGATAGCTAAAACAGGAATGCCCGCGTTAACACTCCAGTCGAAGAAAGTACCGAAAGCAACTTCAGTAGCGCTCAGAGTGAAGTTGTAAGAGAAAGAACCCTGTGGAGAAGTGCCAGCCCAAGTGCCGCTAGTTGTGAAAGCAGCCATTGTAGTAGCAGTCCAAGGAGCATTGAAGAAAGAACCGTTAAAAGTAGTACCCAGGTTATCTGTGTCAGCAACGCCAGAAGCAGCGCTAGTTGAACCAAATACCATGGCAGTAATATCAATAGAAATGGCTGATGCGTTAGATGCTACACCCATAGACAGTGCCATAGCACCTGCAAGTAATGTTTTTTTCATGTTTGTTACTCCGAAATTCATTTTTTGTTGATTTGCATGTTTGCGTAGATGGGTAATGCAGTCCACGTGCCAATGATAATGTTTTTGTATTTAAAACAATGGGTTATGGTTGTTATTACTTCATTGGAATAGCTGTGGTCTTTTGAAATAACAGGAACTGTAAGGTTTTCCTACAGTATTTGTTTTATTGGATTTGGTTAAATTGTTATTTTTTATAATAAAAACAATGAGATATAAAATAAACTTTAGAATGTAGGGAGTATATAAAAAGTATTTTCTGAATATATGTATATTACATTGTTAATCTATTTTATTTTAAAAATACCATTATTTATCATATAGTTATCTTTCTTCTTTTTTGTAAAAATTATCGACAGGGAAGTGATATGCCTAATATTCTCGCAGGATAATATCCCTAATAGTGCAATGAATCTTCGGCTTTACATTTTGCAGCATTTTATGAATGCATGGGTGGGTATACTAATAATTAGGTGTTTTACTGGTAGCAGTATCCTGGGAGCCTCTTATTAACTCTGGATGAAACCGTTTGTATATAACAACGTGAGCAGGTTCGCGAAGATTCGCAACGCAGAAGCGGGGGGGGTAAAGATGTGGAATGTGAGTTTATGAATTATTTAGAGGTCCCTGCTCATCTAATTATTATTGTATTACCAGGCTTCCTCTCTTGCATTGGCTTTAATTTATTTTTTTTGCTGGGATATAAAATTGAAATGCCCGGTTCGTTTTTGTTTTTATTAAACCTGCAAGCCTTCTGCTTATTTTTCTGTTCAGGATTTTGCCGGCTCTTAGTTAATCTTTCTAGGGAGCTCTCTTATTAACTCTGGATGAAACCGTTTGTATATAACAACGTGAACAGGTTCGCGAAGATTCGCAACGCAGAAGCAGGGGAATTGAGATGCGAAATATGAGTTTATGAATTATTCAGAGGTGCCCTGGGTCTTTAAGCAATGAGGCGATGTCTCTTGCTAATAGTTATTAAGTATGTGGTTAATTTCTAATATTATGTATGTTGAATAAAATTTATTGAATAAATATAAACTATTCAATAATAATGTTTGCACTAAACAACTACACGTCCTTGACAATTAAACAAAGCATGTATCTAATTTACACTGATTTTAGAAAATAATTATTAAATAAGGTGATCGGTGTATAAACCGATTATTAATATAATTAAATTAAGATTTATTTTTTTGGGATGGAAGTATAATAGCGAATGGGTGGTTTAGATATTAATAAGCCCAGCGCAGCGTTTGTCTAGTTATTATTTTAATTTAAAGTTTATCGGGTTCGCTTTATATTAAAAAATGAAATTAGTGTCGTGAATTTGCATTCGCAATCTTTCCTGTTGAAATAAACTGGCGTAATCAGAAGTTGCTGTTATGTGTATTACGTAATGGCATTGCGATTTAAATAAAAATTAATAAATTCTCACCAGAGAGGCTTTAAAATGAAAATATTTTCAAAGCGATTATTGGCATCAGCAATTGTTGCGGGTTTAGCATTGCCTGCAGTTTCCTATGCTACTAATGGTTATATGTTAATTGGCTATGGGGCTACATCAAGATCTATGGGCGGTGTAGGTGTGGCAAAGGGGCAGGATGGTATTGCTGCGGCCTTTAATCCTGCGACAATGGCGGATGTTGCGGATACCTTAAATTCCGAAACGAATATTCGCTTTGATATTGGTGGTGATATTTTTAAGCCAGTATCCCAGGTTTTTCATGATACTAATGTTCTGCTAAATCCAGCTACCCCGGTCGATCAGGCGAGTGGCAGCCCTAGTACGGCTTTTAGTAAGAATGGTATTTATATGCTGCCTGCTATGGGGTTTGTGGCAAAAATTGACGATCAGCTAAGCTGGGGTTTTGCAATGATCGGTAATGGTGCGGCATCTGTATACGATCAGAGTCTTCCGGCGGGTGAAAGCAGTCATTTTTTCAACTTTAATGGGCTGGGTGGAGACAATCTGGAGATTCGATTAATGAATTTGCAAATGCTGCCGAGCATTGCTTATAAAATTGATGACCATAATACGTTTGGTGCAAGCATGGTTATGTCTTTTTCATTATTCAAGGCCGAAGGGTTGCTTGCATTTGAAACCCTGGGTTTTGGTGCAACGTCGGGCAATATGTCTAATATGGGAACAGATACCTCCTGGGGTGGTGGTATCCGCCTGGGGTGGAAAGGCAAGTTTATGGAAGATAAATTGCATATAGGTGTTAATTATTCTTCCAGAACCTATATGCAAAAATTTGATAAGTACAAAAACCTGTTTGCTGAGCAGGGTGGTTTTGATATTCCATCAACCTATGCTGTTGGTTTTGCGTATGATTTTACCCCGAAAATCACAGGCTATTTTGATGTTCAGCGAATTAATTACAATGAGATAGCTTCCGTTGGTAATAAAGGGCCCAATATAGTCGGTGATTTCTTTCCTTGTGGAGGTATAGATTGTGGTGCTTTAGGCTCAGATCAAGGGTTGGGGTTTGGTTGGGAGAATCAAACCGTATTTAAACTGGGTGCTTCCTGGAAATATTCAAATGACCTGACATTAAGAGCTGGCTTTAATCATGCCGGTAATCAGATACCCAAAGATCAGGTGCTGTTTAATATGTTGGCACCAGCCGTTGTAGAAAATCACATAACTTTTGGAGCAACATATCAAATCAGTCCAACAATGGAATTAACGGGTAGTTATGTACATGCGTTTGAAAATGTTATAACCGGGCCGACACCTTTCCAGCCATTTGGAGCTGATCCTAATAATCCTGTTGAAAATGCTTCCCTTGCCATGCGGCAGGATTCTATTGGTGCAACATTAGGTATTAAATTCTAAAGCGTGGATTATTTGGAGTCATTAATTATGTATAACTTATTTAAAAAAATTATCGGTACCTGTGCTCTTGCAGGTGTATATGCGTATTCGCCCTGTATATTGGCAAATACGTACAGTGTTCAAGATATAAAATTTTCTATGTCCCAGCCCGATTTTAGTGACCTTAATCAGCCTGCAGGTGCAAATATTGTAGGTTCAGCCCCCTGGGGGACTATTGTTGATGGTGTTTACCAGGGCACAAATACGACAACAGATATTGTTGATTTTAAGTTTTTTGGTGAAACGGTTTATGTGTATACAGCAGCAACGAATCAGGGGTCAGTTAATACACCTGCAGGTACAATTACAGGAGGGCCGGCACCTACATTTGATCTGGATAATTTAACGGCTGATATGTCATCCTGGTTTGCTCAATGGTCAGGTACTGAATTTTTGCAGGGTAATAATAATAATTTTACCGCCTGCGTAGATAATCCGAATGTAGCTTTGTTAAGTTCTGTTGCTACTATGACGGATAACTTTGACGGCACATATCGGGTTGACTGGAATTCATGTATTGATACCGTTCCTTTCAAAGGTCAGATAGGCTTTTGGCAGTTAACGCTTAGATGTGATGAGGGGTGTGCAACAGTAAATCCTGGGCTGGCAGATACACTTTCTGCTACGCAGGGCGGCCAGATAACTCGCGTGGTGACGACTACGGGCGGAGATGTAAATATTTCCTCCCCTCTTGATGGTGCAGCAAATCACACCTTTGCATGGAAGTCGGAAACAGATGCGAGCATAACGGATATTGATGGTGTTTCGGATGATGGTAATTTTCGTTTTGATGCAAATATAGCACCCGGCAACTATAGCTTCACCTCAACATATACAGATGATAGTAACTTTCCTGCATCTGTTGTTAAGGGTATTGGACGAATTACGATCAAAGTTGTTGCTTCGGCAGCAGGAATCGATATTAATGACTCTAATAATAATGGCATTATTAATGAATACGATACGAGTACACTTGCGGCAACTCAGCTAGAAGCAGAACTAAGTAATGGCACAAGTTATGTTTTACAAAGTGATAAAGGCATTATGAAGCTAGGTCAGGCTGCTTTCTGTGCAGGCAAGGCTGCGCGTATTAATTTAAGTGAAATGGCTTTATTTGCAGGCGTTAATTGTACGGCCATTACGGATAGTGCAGATGCTCCCACCCTTATAGATGCAGGTAAAGGCGGTTACCATGATTTTGAGCTGCATGGTTTGGCTGTAGGTGATGTTGCGCAGATTGTCATTCCTTTAAATACTACGCTTCCATCAAATGCGGTATATCGCAAATATAATAATGATGGCGATATTTGGGGAACCTTTATTACAGGTAATGGTGATGCGCTTGCATCAACATCTGCAACAAGCACGGGTGTTTGTCCACCTCCGGGAGATGCTGCATATACTAATGGTTTAACGGAAGGTGATAACTGTATTCAGTTAACTATTACCGATGGTGGCATAAATGATTCCGATGGTACGGCTAATGGCCAAATTTTAGACCCTGGCACGATTGCTAAAATTAGAAGTGGCACTGAGGCGGTATTGGGGGGGTGTAGCCTGTCATCAGTAAAGACTAGCTCCAGTGAGCATAGTGACTGGTTTATTCTTGCTGCGTTTATTGGATGGCTGGGCTTTATGGCTCGCAGGCAAAAGCGCATTGGATAGACTGTTTGAAAAGGTCTAGAAGTTAAATGGATGTTTGAGCGGCACCTCCCAATAAAGAGGTGCCGTTTTAGTTTTGACTTTCAGAAGATGGGCTTACTTTACCGTTACAGAGTATGTTTACTGTACTTAAAACGTTGTTTTTAAATGGTTATTGACTTAAAACTGAAATATAAGCCTCTTTTTATCAGTTGTTCTTTGCTGCTCCTGGTTAGTCTTTTTATTTATGACTGGCGGTTTCAGCTAATAACGGCCTGTTTATTGTTTTTACCATTTTTTGATAAAAGCTGGAGGCTACCTAATAGCAGTCAGTATGCAAATCGATGGCTTATCAAGATTATATTGATTCTTGTTATATGTATGCTTATGGTTTTTTATCCCAGCCAGCGAAGCTTGATTTTAACTACATTGCTATTAACGGCTTTACCAGAAGAATTTTTTTTTCGAGCCTATTTGCAAAGTAGATTAATATCGCTTATGCAGATAAGTAAACGGGGTCGTGCACGAATTACCCGCTTCGTATTAGATAATATTGCAAATATTTATGTATCAATCTTTTTTGCGCTACTTCACCTGCCTGTGCAGGGTGTTAAAGGCTTGATGGTGTTTTTCCCTTCTTTATTGTTTGGCTGGATATACCAGAAAACCAGCGATTTGCTACTGGTGGTTTTAAGTCATGCGCTTGCAAATTTAATATTGTTTATATATTTATTACCCAGAACGAATATGTTTTTTTATTTTAATAAATAATATATTCCTGATAGTTTAAGCCTAAAGGTGTTGGCTTAAGTGCCAAATCATTCAATATTTCTGTCGACTTTATTTACTATTGCTGCTGTATTAAGCGGGTTCTCCAGATTTGTTTCGAATGAAGGGGTATATGTCATTGATAACTATATATTATTTGAGTATAAGGCATAAAATTTGCGGTACATTAAGGTATTATTGTTATAAAATATGCTGAATTTTTAGCCTGTTAATAAAAAAGTGCATTTTTTAGATAGATACTGGCTTAATCTATTGCCAACTAGCTCTCTAATGCTGTACTTTTGTTCTAGCTATTTAGATGTGATATTTAAGAAAATACTTATATATAAATAAGAGGCTTAAGTATCCATGTCTTAATAAAATCTCATTCAGGTTATTGAGTAAATAAATTATATTTTGGGAAATTAAGAATATGAAAAAAACACTTCTTGCTGGTTTAATAGCATTATCGTTTGGATCGAATCAGGCCTCAGCGACCAATTTTTCTATTGCAGTTGATACTATGAATTTTGGTACTTCAAGCGTCGTTACGGGTAGTTTAACTGCCTTCAATGGTACAGCATCCGGGCAAATAAACGGATCTTTTTTTAATGCTCCCTGGACGGCTGACGCTCTGGAAGTTTTTGAAGGGGCTGGCCCTCATACATGGGCCGGCACTTCGCCTGAGCAAGGGGCTTTTTCTTATAATTTTACATTAGAGTCAACGGGGCAGGTTGCTTTTGCATTATATTTTACCTGGAGTGTTAATCCGAATATTCCGGTTATTGCCATATTTGATTGTGATGCAAATAATGATGGTGTGATAGTGGATGGCGAGGCCTGTACTGGTACGGATGGCATTTTTAACTTTGCTGGCAGTACAACAGATAGTGATGGGGATGGGGATTTTGATGGCCCCAATGGGGGTTATCCTATGGAAGTTGGACCATTCCCAGGCCAGGATCCGGCTTTTGATGGCGCGATTACTATTCCAAATATCGCACCGGTTGCCGTAGATGATTCTATTACCCCGGTTTACAATGGTGGTGCCACAACGGTATCTCCAGCTGCTAATGATACCGATGCTAATGCAGGCGATACATTAACTGCTGCCTGTAATAATGATAGCACCAAGGGTGTAATAATAGATAATGGTGATAGCACCTGTAGCTATACACCGAATTCAAATCAAATCGGTGTGGATTCTTTTACTTATACAGTATCCGATGGTAGGGGTGGTTCAGATACGGGTACAGTCAATGTAAATATTACAGACCAGACGCCACCGATTATTACAATATTGCCAGGTACAGATACAGTAGATCTCAATAGTAGCTGGACTGATGCAGGCGCTACTGCAACAGATAATTTAGATGATAATGCGACTGTAACCGCTAATATTCAGGCTACAGGGGCTGTTGATATCACTACACTCGGCCAGTATACCATCACCTATACAGTAAGTGATGCGGCTGGAAATGTAGCTACAGCGACCCGTACTGTGACAGTGTCTTTAGGCGCATCTCCGGTCATCACAATCACGCCGGGTACAGATACTATTGAGGCTGGCAGTCAATGGGTTGATGCAGGGGCTACGGCTACAGATGCTGAAGATGGTTCTGTCAGTGTTACTACTACAGGCTCGGTTGATACTAATACAGCAGGCACATACACTATTACCTATTCGGCGACAGATTCGGTCGGTAATACTACAACGGCGAATCGAGTAGTAACTGTAACGGCTGATGTAACAGCACCGGTGATTACTGTAATGACAGGTAATGATAGTATTGAGGCAGGTACTCAACAATGGGTTGATGCAGGAGCCACGGCCACAGATAATCTCGATACTAGTGTTAATATAGTGACATCGGGTACAGTAAATTCAAATGTACCCGGCCAGTATATTATTACCTATACAGCTACAGATGCAGCAGGTAATACTGCCAGTGTTACGCGTACTGTTACTGTTACAGATTTAACTCCTCCAGTTATTTTAGTTACCACTGGTACCGATACGCTGGAGGTGGGAACTCAATGGACAGATGCAGGGGCTACAGCAGTTGATGCTCTTGATGGTGTTATTACGGTTAATGTCTCTGGCACTGTTAACACTAGCATAGCGGGTGATTATATTATTACTTACACTGCTACGGATGCTGCAGGAAATACCGCTACGCAAACACGTACCGTTACGGTTACAGCTGATACAACGGCTCCTGTTATTACCTTAACCGGTGGTGCAATGGAACTGGTTGTAGGGTCAGATTTTAATGATTTGGGCGCTGTTTGTAGTGATAATCTGGATGCGGATAAAGCGATTTCAACCAGTGATAGTGTTGATACTAATACGGTTGGCACGTATGTTGTTACATACACTTGCGAAGACTCGGCCGGTAATGCAGCTGATGCAGTAACCCGTACTGTTGTTGTTAAGCCGGATGATACTAATAAGGATAGCAATGCTGTGATAGCTGGTTGCTCGATGTCTGCCAATTCAGGAAATCCTGCGGATGCGGCAGACTGGTGGGTGTTAGCTGGCTTTATTGGCTTTATGGCAGTTAGACGTCGTAAGGCTAAAACGCAAAACTAAAACCCAATAAATAAAGGTTTTAGGCTCTTTATTAAGAGGCACTGTTTTCGGGCAGTGCCTTTTTTATTGTTAGATTTGTAAGAAATAAACGCTGATATATTAAGGGGGTAGGATCCAGTAAGCGCTAAGTATGCTAGTCGGTGTGTTTTTTCGATGGAATAGGTGTTTTAGCTATTCAATAAAAAGCCCAACCATCCCTGGTTGGGCTAGTCACCATCCTTGGCGATATTTACAACTTCCTTTTGCTTAGGAGAGAAATTACTTTCTCTGTTGGTGCATCCTGCGCCAACGGTTAATAGTATGCCTATACCTGGGCGTTGTGTATAGGGGATATATTCGGAAAATCGTGTAGGAATATCCTTACAGCTTATTTGGCCAGGTGCATGGATTGATGGGGGATATTGGCATCCAGGAATTCATTGCCATATTCAGTAAAGCCGAAATGTTTATAGAATGGTATGGCGCTTGTCTGGGCGTGCAGGTAAATATTGGGGTAGCCCTGTTGTTTGGCGTATTCGATTAGGGCTTTTATGATTTCTGTGCCTATGCCTTGATGGCGGTATTCTCTGAGTACCGCCATACGGCCGATTTGCCCATCAGGTTTTATGCGGCCCGTGGCAATGGGTTGTTGGTGATGATTGAGAGCCAGTATATGCAGTGAGGTTTTGTCATATTCATCCCATTCCAGTTTTTCGGGGACTTTTTGTTCTTCTATGAATACTTTTCGTCTAATTTGGCTGAGTGCTTCCTGGTTTTCTTGCCAGCTTGTTTTTATGAGTTGATAATTTTTCATTGTTTTGGATTCTCAGTAAAAGCATTCGGGGTTAGCTCCCCTCTTTAGAAAAGAGGGGTTGGGGGAGATTTGAAATTGTTCAGGTTAAAATGCTGTATTGATAGAATATTCAAACTTGGCAGTTTTTAAATCCCCCTCATTCCCCCTTTATCAAAGGGGGAGGCTTTTAAAATAACCTCGGGTAAATGAGATGGTAAATATTATAATAATTACTCGTTATCAATTAACTGGCTGTGATTGTATAACTGGAGTAATAAAGACTGTTCGTCGTCACTGGCTATGGAAAGCAGTTTGTTTAAATCAAGCTGCCTGTTCTGGCAGAGAGCCTCGGCAAATGCCGGGCTAACATTGTAATCTTCACCATCAATAAAAAGCATGCAGTTTTCTTTTTGCCGATAAAAAGCAAAACGGCTGGCTGGGTTTCGGATGAGCTGATTATGTTGATTTTTTAATGTTTCAATATCTGTTAAGG
>JALSUJ010000528.1 GCA_027071355.1 Gammaproteobacteria bacterium
ATATTAGAATGACTTAGGTAATAATAATACTTACTATGAATCCTGAAATTTTTTCTTCAAAAGCACAATTTCGTCACATTTTTGAGCAGGGTTTAATAAAACTGCTCGACTACGACGGACTGGGTGTTTTTATTCTGGTCCTGGCCAATGCCAGTTTTGACCAGCATGTACATGACTATACCCACCAGGCTCTGCTGGAAAAATATCAGCAACTGGCCGATAAATACCGCTGTCTGCTTCAGGATGGTCAGTTACTTAGCGAGCCAGAAGATGATATTCTGGTTTTTCTGAAACTCATGGCAATGGGTGGTATCGACAGAGTCAGCCAGACAGAATTCCGTCAGCTAACTGACCGCCACAAACAGTGGGAGTTACAGTTTAACCATATCCGTTCCCTACGCCCTGCCCGCATGAGTAAAAATATCATTGACGGGATTTTTCTGGATTACAATCCGGATGGTTTCCACTTTAATAAACCCTTTTTACAGAAAGAATGTTTCTGGTCAGGTATTATGAATGGTCGGGATTTGCAGATTTTTTATAACAAATTCCCGTTTGCCAGATTTCATTCCCTGCTGGTACCTGATCGCGAAGCCTGTCTGCCGCAATATCTGACCCATGCATATCATCAATACATCTGGCAGTTAACAGAGCAGTTAGGCAGCAAACTGCCCGGTATCGGCATGGCCTATAATGCTTATGGGGCATTTTCTTCCATTAACCATCTGCATTTTCATCTATTTATTAAAAAACATGATTTGCCGGTTATGAATACACTCTGGCAGCATAATGGCGGTTCAGAAGCCTACCCTGTAGAATGCAGGGTCTTTGACTCTCATGAACAGAGCTGGTCATTTATTGAGCATTTACATCAACAGCATATTAGTTATAATCTCATTTATGTGCCCGGCAAGGTTTATTGTCTGCCGCGCAAACACCAGGGGACTTACCCGAATGCCTCATGGAGCAGTGGTTTTGCCTGGTATGAAGTCAGCGGAGGCTTTACTACCTTTAATCATTCTCAGTTTCTTGAACTAAATGGCCCTCAGTTAGAACAGGAATTATCCAGATTACAGCTTGATGTAACTATTCAAGATGAATACGCTGAGTAATTACAGCTTGATATTGATTTAAAAGACACCATATCGGGTATAAATACAATTTAAGGAAACAGGTTTTATTATGAATAACTATGTTGGTGGCTCAATGCTGCGTAAAATCAGAACACCTGAAGAATACGTTGCTATGGTGAAGGATTTGAGAGAAGACGTTTTTGACTTACGCGAAGCTGTGGAATATGATCCGGAAGAAATGTCCCGTGCTTCATTAATTATCGAACCATTAGAACACATGGTTAATGAACTGTATGAATCTTTTATCAATGGCAGCTATGAGTTTAAAGACGAAGATTTACCGTACATGAAAATAGTTAAAGAAAATAACTATACGGCTATTTTACCTATGTTAAACCTGCTTAAGGAAGTCAACCGCATCCATCGTAATGGACTGGATATTGATTAACGTTACTTTAGCTTTACGGGTCTATTAAAATGGAAAAGCAATATTGCAGTCATTGCGGAAATGAAATCGAACCAGATGCCGGAAGCTGTCCTGTGTGTAATGCGCCCACCCACTTTCACGGTAAGGACTGGCAGAAGAAGACACCTCGAAAATTTATCTATTTTTTTGTTGCTCTGGTTATTTTTTCTATCCTGGTAATTCTTATCGCACCACGTTAATCTGCCTGACCATGCACCATAATTAAGAGTTCTGCTTCCCCACGAGACATATCACAGCTGGTCATTAGTTCTTCAATCGAAGCGCCTTTGTGTACCAGGGCAATGGCCTGCTGCATGGATTGTGCCCCCTGTTCTTTAAGATCAAACTCCTCCTGACGGTCATCCAGTTCTCTGATTTGGGCAGACAATTGATTGATCCGTTTACCAACACCATAAGCCGCACTGGTCATGGCCTGTAATTCATGTGAGAGATCTTTTAGCTGTTTTTGCTGCAGGATAGTAAACTGTTTGAGCTGTTTCAGTTCAGAAGCCGACTGCTGTGCAGAACGACTGAGAGAATTAACATATAAGGCCAGGGCCAGAAACAGCACCAGAAAAATAGCCGAAATGATTAAAAGAAGCGAATTGACATCCATAAGTCTGATTAATTATACATATTCATCAAGATGGCGTACTGTAGCATGTTTTTCATCCGGATTCACAGTCTCTTTTCCGATGTCTTCTGAGCTTTGCGGTTGACTTGCCTCATTGCCGGTATTTTGTTCCTCATGCTCGGATCCTGACGAGGATGGTTTCTGCTGTTGTGAGTTATGTTTGTGTTCACCATGAAAATGTCGTTTTTCCCTTACCAGGGGTGACGGGTTTGCTGGAGCCAGTGGTGGAATATCAGATGCCATATTATTACCTCCTTCAAGTCAGGCGTAATCAGCTATTGCTGATGTTCCCGCTTAAATATCTCAGGTCAGCACAGACTTTAAAACATGTCCATTTCTGCCCACTCTTCATCACTGAGTACTTTTTCAACAGCCACCAGGATTAATAATTCCCCTTCCCGACTGTGTACTCCCTGGATATATTTAGAACTGTCATCATTACCCACATTCGGGGTTAATTCAATCTGTGATTTGGGTATATCAGCCACTTCTGCAATGCTGTCTACTAATAGACCAACAATCTGATCCATCGTTTCAATAATGATAATTCTTGATTCATCATTAATCTCCATGGTAGGTAAGCCAAAACGTCCGCGGGTATCAATAACCGTGACGACATTACCACGCAAATTAATGATGCCTAACACATAATTTGGGGCTCCTGGTACTGGTGCTATTTCAATATCACGCAGCACTTCTCTGACCTGCATAACATTAATGCCATATTTTTCATTGTCCAGCATAAACGTGACCCATTGAGTCATGGGATCCGCAGTCAGCTCATTTTCATAATCATATTCCATGATTAGTCCTCAGTTCTAAAAAAGTACACAATACTTAAACCCGAATCAATCAGTTATTCAATTATATCGAAACCTGATTAGTATATTTATCGGCAAATTTGTTATAAAGTTTAGCTTCTAATATGAAATTTTTCTATGTATTCAAACTGTGAAGCAGTAAAAATCTGCTGTTTAAGTTTTGTTCACCGCTGGTCGATTAAACTGTCTTCACCAGTTGCCAGCATAGACGCAAACTCGGCACTGTCCAGCAAAGCACACATTTGATCAATAACAGTACCCAGTAACCAGCGACGTTTTGTTCTTGATGAACGCCATTTTACCTCATCCGTTTTTAAGGTAATAATCTCCAGAACCTTTTCACAGGCCAGTCCCCACTGAGCATTATCAATTAAAATAATGTGTTTAAACTGAGGATTTTCCAGATGCTGTGACGGCCAGCGCTGTTTGGGAACCACCTGCTGCAAGGTATCAATAACCGGTACATTTTTTCCCAGATGCTGTACCAGACCAAGGTACCAGGAAGCATGTCCTGGCATTTCACTAATGTATTCGTCGCCCCACTCAACAATACCATTAAGCTCAGACAGAGGTATGGCCAGTTTAAGACCTGATACTGCAAATAATAATACCTGAAATTCCGGGATGGCCCAGTCCGGTGCATTATTAATATTTTTTATCAGGGTTTCTGAATCTCCCTGCTGAGTCTGCTGCTTAAATTTTTCATATTGAGATAATTGCTGCAGCTCTGTTTCCATCTGTGCCTGACTGACCGCAGCCTGAGTCAGAGCCTCAAGCTGTTGCTTGATTTCTTCATCACTCAGGGTTTTAATTGTTGGCAGGAAAAGGCTTAAATCCAGCTCAGGTGCTTCTTTTATTTTACTGGGCTGCAATGCTGATTCGCTAAGTTGATCCTTTACAGTGCTGGTTTTATCCTGAGCATCACTTTGGCGAGGCTGTTCTCCAGGTTTGCTGTCAGTAATATCTGTAGCAGAAACTGAAGCCTTCCGCGGGCTTATTACGGCAGATTTCTGAGCTGAAGCCGCCCTTTTATGTTGCTGCGCCAGACGCTGACTTCTGGGAATTAATAGCTGTTCTTTGACCTTGCCGTCTTTATCTTTTTCAGAAAATACAATAACCGGCTCATCCGATCTGCTACTGATTTTTTCAGGTTTTATTTCTTCTCTGAGTTTTGGAGAAACTGGACCGGCAGTAAGGGTTGCCGGTATAGATTTTTTTCCCACTGCAGGCTGCTTTGCTTTTTCAGGTACTCTACGCTCTGCGGTTACTTGCTGTTTTGATATCTGTGGTGAAACTTTCTGTTGTGATAATTGAGACTGCTGGAGACGATGTTTTGAAGCCATTAGAAATTCTCTGACCGAGTGTAATTGTTCACCCTCAGATGGCTTATGTTTCACTGTCTGCGGTACTGTTTCTACTTTATCTGATTTATTTATCTCCTGTATAGCCGGTTCTTGCGGAACAGCAGAATCCTGAACATCATCCAGAAATTCTATTTCATCAGACGCTAGTAGTGAGTCAAAATAAACCCCCAGGGCATCATCCTGATCCACTAATAAAGGTTGATTGTCCTGCTCTTTATTCATCTGCTGACTCAGCCAGTAACACATCAAGTAATAAATTATAAGCGACAGAACCCCGGGACTGGGGGCTATAGATAGGCAAAGGTACGCCATCTCTCGACGCTTCTCTAAATTTAGTATCAACCGGAATAATAGTTCGCTTAAGTGCTTTGGGGTCATATTTTTTCTGCATTATTCGCAGGCACTCAATAGCCGCCCGGGTTCGGCGATCAAACATAGTGGGGATAATAGCGTAATTCAGCGGCTGTTTTCGAGCCCGGTTGATCATTTTAAGGGTACTAAGCATTCTATCCAGCCCCTTTAAAGCCAGATGTTCTGTCTGTACCGGTATTAATAACTGATTACAGGCGGCCAGGGCATTGATCATTAACACGCCCAGCATAGGTGGACAATCTACAAAAATATAATCAAACTGTCCCTTCAGACCCAGTAATTGTTTAGCCAGTACCAGCCCCATTCCTTCTTTGGCTCCTAACTGCTTGTCCAGTGTGGCAATGGCCGTTGATGCCGGCAAAATAGATAAATATTCAAAACGGGTGGGCTGGATAACTTCATTAATATCCATAACCTGTCGGGCAGCGGCCTTTTGAAACACCTTATAAACACTTTTATCCAGGGAATCAGGATCCAGTCCAAAATAACTGCTCATGGAACCATGAGGATCAAGGTCAACCACCAGCACCCGCTGCTGTTTCAGCGACAGCCATCCAGCCAGCGATATTGCTGTGGTTGTTTTACCAACACCACCTTTCTGATTCGCAACGGCCCATATTTTCACGTATTAATACCTTGCTTTTTAAATGTAACTATTCAACCTGAATAAATACCGTATCTGCCTGTGCATGATGATTTTTTCATGGTTATTGACCATAGTTATCAACCATAGTTATCAACCATAGATATCAACCAAACCAGATCGGTTAGTCTTTTAGTATGCATAAAATGCGCCATTTATTAGTATATTATGCGGGACTATTAACGTCTTTTATAGATCGAAGTTTTAATGTTTTTTATAGATCAAAGTTTTAACGTCTTTTATAGATCAGAGTTGTTAATTTACTGAATATCAAAAACCGGATTGAAGGGCTGCTGCGTTGCTTCAGGTGTTGTTGCTTCAGGTGTTGTTGCTTCTGGTTTCTGTTTCAGGCTTTGAATACGCTTTTGCATAATACGCCGCCGATCACCCTGCCCCAGTATCACCAGGTTAACGCGTCTATTGGCATTACGTCCTTCGGCGGTATTATTCTCTGCTATAGGTTTATATTCACCATAACC
>JALSUJ010000529.1 GCA_027071355.1 Gammaproteobacteria bacterium
GTGCAGTGCGCTGGTGTACCAGAAAGCACCGTTTTCGTAACAAATCTCTGATGGCTCGCTGTGCTTTAGGATAGATATAACCTGTCGGTAAAATGCCCAGCCTCATTAAATGGGCAAGGTGAAAGGCATCGGTTTCATCGTTAGTGAATTTTATGCCTTCGTATTGTTTCACAGCTGCTGTATTAACGAGTTGCAGTGGATAACCGGCTTCCATGAGTCCATCAACTAACCAGTACCAGTTATAGGTTGATTCAACAGCAATACCGGTTAGTTCTTCTTGATAAGGCAATAAGCATTGTAAGGTCGTCTCTAGCTTATTTGGCATCCGTCGCTCAAACAGGATTTGGTCGTACTCATCAATAATAGTGATTACATGGTTATTGGAATGTAAATCAATTCCGCAGTATAGTTTCATGTCAGCCTCCCGGTTCGTTTAGAATTACCAATGCCAGTGTAACCCACTGGTTCGGGTGACTGGCTAGATGATTATCAGACCACTGCAAGCCATTGAATAATGAAGATAAACGTATAAAATAAGCATGAATATCAGGCTTAAGCTGCCTGTTTTAGGGATAAAATCACCGCTTTAAGGAGAGAAGCCAATGCCACGTGTCAATTGCTATTTTTTGCCCGGCCATATCTGGCACATTACCCATCGCTTCGAGATTGATTTGAGACTAAAAACAGTGCGATTGCATCTCGAATTATTAAAGACACACTGGCAGCAGAACGGGTTAAACCGGTAGAGGATGATATGTCGCGCAAACACCGGAAATATGTACCTATCTGGTCATAAAGTAGTCAACATTCTTATTTGATGGTTATTTGATGATTGCTGATGATATATCAGCTGTTTATTTGCTGTGTTTTTGTAAGGCCATGATATTTATATGTTTTATTGTGTGTAAGTATAAAAGCCTTATTTGATGGATGCTGATTGTATTATAAAATCTGAGCAAAAAAATTGTATGTTAAGCGGTGGTTTTTGACTTTGAGCATGTGGGGACATGCGATGGCGGGCAGTTTAAATGGCCATTGACAGGTGTCTATTTTAAAATGCTGAAGATTCTCTCAATTTGCATATTAAAATCACTTGAATTAGTATTTAACTGCTATTATTGACAATAATATGCAAATAATGGTCAGTAATCATATTTCAAGGGTTTATTCACATGCTTATCGAGTTCAGTGTCCGTAACTTTCTTTCTTTCCGTGATCAGGCAACATTAAGCCTGGTTAAGGCTAAAAGTGCCGAACTGGAAAGTTCAAATACTTTTTCTTCACGCGCAATTTCTACACCTGCTCTGGTTAAAAGCAGTGTTGTTTATGGGGCAAATGCCGCGGGTAAATCAAATTTTATTAAAGCGCTGAAAATGATGCGTGATCTGGTGGTTAATTCTGCCCGTGAACGTCAGCCCGGCGAGCCGCTGTCTGTCAGACCATTTTTGCTTGATGACGTCAGTCGTTCGCAGCCCTGTGAATTTGAGGTGTCGTTTGTCAGTGAGGGGGTGCGCTATCAGTATGGCTTTAGTGCAACAGCAGAGCGAGTGCTTGAGGAATGGTTGCATGCTTATCCGTTAGGCCGCCCTCAGCGCTGGATTGAGCGGGTTTATGATGAGCCTAGCCAATCAT
>JALSUJ010000530.1 GCA_027071355.1 Gammaproteobacteria bacterium
ACCCCGGAAATGGGGCAGACTAACCCATTTTTACATCTGGGAATGCATATTTCTATCCAGGAACAGATATCCACTCAACGACCGGCAGAAATAGTCCATTTATATCAGTCCCTCTGTTCCAGAACCGGGGATCCTCATGAAGCCGAGCACCTTATTATGGACTGTCTGGGAGAAATGCTCTTTAATGCTCAGAAAAACCAGCAGGCACCCGATGAAAATGCCTATTTAGAATGTCTAAGAAAGCTGCTATAACGGAGAATATAATGAAAATGTTCAGTGCCATTTTTGGCGGAATTTTATTACTTTTATCAGGCAATAGTTTTGCCCAGTATTTCTGTATTTCAGATCAGGGCAAGCCGCACCATTGTGAAGCCGGGGATATTATTTTAATTGAACCCACTATGATGCCCAGAGTCTGTGATTTTAATAAACAGATCAAAAGAATGCCCAAAAGTGAGAACAAGGCCGAATACCTGTGCAGTTACACTGGTACCATTTTATCAATAAAAGAATTAAGGAGCCGCGTTCACCCGGCACCGGTTAATACCTTACGCCCACCCCCTAAAAAAAATAATAAAATGTTTGAAAATATGCCATTTTTTAAATAACTCAGGCAAAATTATTGCCGCTCAACAAGTAGAATAACCAGAACAACATTAAAACAGCCAATACAGCAACTGCCGCAATAACACATGAGCGGCAGGTTTTTTCAAAGAACACAGATATTTTATCCATTTTCACCCACCCTCCGAGACTACACTTAACCTGAAATATTCGTGATATAAATATCAGCTAAGAATAGAACATGGATGGGGTATCACTCTATAAGAGATATCCCTAGATTTATCAGGATTTAAAAGGATTGTTAAGGGCTTGCTATGGGGTTTACACATCTGCAATAAAGAATTCAGGCAGATGTGTAAATAAAGCTGAGCAAAGCTATTAGGAGTTTATTTTTTACGCTTTTGTGCGGCAGTGCGAAGCCTCAGGGCATTTAACTTAATAAAGCCTTCTGCATCCTTCTGGTTATAGGCACCTTCATCATCTTCAAAGGTCGCAATATTATCATCGTACAGACTGTCTGTTTTAGAATCCCGACCAACAATAATAACATTACCTTTATACAGTTTAACCCGTACCTGACCATTAACCACGTCCTGTGAGTTATCAATCATGGTCTGCAGCATTTCACGTTCAGGTGACCACCAGTAACCATTATAAATCAGGCTGGCGTATTTAGGCATCAGTTCATCTTTCAGATGAGCCGCTTCCCTGTCCAGGGTAATGGATTCCATGGCTCGATGAGCTTTGAGCATAATAGTACCCGCAGGTGTTTCATAACAGCCGCGGGCTTTCATTCCGACATAGCGGTTTTCAACAATATCGATTCTGCCAATACCATTTTCACCACCAACTTTGTTCAGATATTCCATAATAGTAGCAGGCGACATTTTTTCGCCATCAATAGCCACGATATCACCTTTTACATATTCAAATTCCAGATAGGTGGGCTCATCCGGGGCTTTTTCAGGGGAAACCGTCCACAGCCACATAGATTCTTCAGGTTCTGCCCAGGGATCTTCCAGAATACCGCCTTCATAGGAAATATGCAGTAAGTTAGCATCCATAGAA
>JALSUJ010000531.1:0-5094 GCA_027071355.1 Gammaproteobacteria bacterium
ATTTTTTTTAATTCATTTTTTATTCGCTGCAGCATTTCATAATGGATACGCGACTGATAATTTAAACTCTGCTGAAGTTTATTCTTTTCCACTTTAGATAAATATTCATCAATAAAAATACGTAACGGTTCCATCTCAATAATACGGCCTTCATATTCCGGATTATTTTTAATACCATCGATTCTGTCATCAAAACAATGAGGTGCTTTATCTGCCAGTAAATCAACCACAAAATGCTGCTCAGGATCCCTGTTAGCAAAGCCGCTAATATCGCAATGAGCAACCCATTTTTCCAGTAACAGGTGTATTTTTCTAGCCTCCAGACGCATCAGTCGATAAGGGTCAAGTAAACGCAGGATAACAATTTGTAAATAAATATTCTGTATAGAATCTCTGGAGTGCATTATTTCATGCTGTGCACCTATCCGTTCGGTTAAAAGGTACAGCTGGTTGAGTTCCTGCCAGATATAAGCAGGTTCGGCAAGATAAAATTCATAGCGTTCTACCAATAAGCGTGACAGGTAAAACAATGCCATATAAAGGGCTTCTGGTAATAAGCTGCCCAGATACTGATTCAGATAATTAGCATCTCTGGCAATATCATTTATCACAATCTGATACGCCAGAGAACTTTCCAGCAAAAGATGCTGCATGATATCAATTAAAGACTGATATTCTTCACTCAGGGGAAAAGATACCATTTCAGTTTTCTTAAACAGATAATCCAGCTCTTTATGGATTTCCTTATCCATAATATTCATCAGAGTCACCCGAACTTCAGGCTCACATTGCACACGGTTTAATTGTGACAAGGTTTTTAACAGCCCGTTACGATCCGATGGATCACGTTTATTTAACCAGTTTTGAACAGAAAGCACATCCGGCATTATGCCCTGATAATCATCACTAATAATTTCCTGTTTCGGTAATCTCAGGCCTGGATTAAACATATAAATTAATATCCCTCTTTATTTTCTACAGTTCCTGCATCATTTTATTATAGAAGATATTATCCTAAATAAATCAGTTGAACCTACTGCGAATGTCCATAGCACTGAATCTACAAGACTTTCCAGAATATTTTGACTTCACCGTAGGGGGACTACGAATAAAGCCAAAATAACCTGTAAATCCTGATATCTCCAGCACTCTGATCATTCTCGCTACGATTCAACTGATTTATTTAGGATTATCAAGTTATTGCAGCTTAATATTAATTAACAATGCTACTCTTTAGCAACTGTCAAGGCAAGACTGATCATGGCGTACTGGATTTGTAAGTATTCTCAACTGAATAGTTATATTGAGATAATAGTTAATAAATTGTAACTATTCAGTATGATTTAAACCTGATAAGAGTATCTTTCTGCAGGGCCTGTGTTTACGGGGTTTATGGAGGCAGGATGCCGAGATAAAGCGACACAGGGATGTGCTTGAGCGTCCCCGAAAATACAGGCACTGCAGGAAGATACGGTAATTTATGCTGAAATAGTTACAATAAATTTAAACTTAGTGTCAGTTTTTTTACAATTTATCGACAGTTTATCTCAAAATTATAAAACCATCGCTGAATCCACCTTCTGTCTGACGGGTCTCAATATGGTTTACTCGACTATAGGGCGAACCGGCTTTTAAGATAGCCAGAAAATGCTCCAGAGTATGTTGCTCATCAATACTGACACCAGCTTCTACATTACCATCTGGCAGATTTCTGACATAACCGGAATAGCCTGCATCCGAAGCCATAGCCTGAACTGATGCACGGTAAAAAACACCCTGCACTTTGCCACTGACAATACATAGATAATTCATAGCTATTGCGCTATACAGGTGCAGATGATTTTTCTTTATGTGCTTGGCCCGTCAAAATAACGAAAATACTATTAAAGGATATAGGTTTATTTACATTGCTTCACCCAGGAAACTACCCAGTTTCATATCCGCACTGAGGATATGTCCGGTTAACCAGTGTTCCAGAAAGCTAATATCCTCATCTGAGAGTTGATTTGTCTGCAGGAATTTCTGCTGTAACTCTCTGGCACTATCAATTAAATCCTGATGATCGGTCTTATGTTCCGTAAAATCTTCATAATCATACCTTATCATGAGTCGCTCTTCATGGCTGAAATGCCATATAGTACAGTTAATCAGCTCTTCTAATTCCGCCTCGATATACTGCAGACTATCACCTGCGGTAACTGCATGGTTTAAAATATTAAACAAATCGACCAGTTTGCGGTGATCTTCATCAATTTCCTGAACCTGAACACTTAATGATTCATCCCAGATTAAATCTTTCATCTTTTGTTCTCCTTAATTTAATAGCATAGTAGCACTTACAATCTTTATAGAACCCAATATTTCTCAAAATCAGCCTAACATCTGAAAGATCAACAGCCCCTGGTTTACCCATAATTATAATTGCACCTGATAACTCAATAATTGCACACCCCAATTTTCAGTTATCACAGAGCCACTGGCTTTAGTCACTACACCGGACATCCGCGCCGCAATTTTATTTGCCTGGGCCGGATGAGATGATGAAGTTACTACAAACAATAGCTTTTCTTCACCGGGCTGATCGCCTGCGCTAATACCATAATTATTACTATCAGGCAATATAAAGGGTTTATTTACTGAGATCCGGTTAGATGCTGCACCAACCCCTGGATAAAGCAGCCGAAACCCCTGCTCCCTGCTTATCTCATAGACCCACAAATAACCATTACCCGATGTCTGAATATGAAATTTTAAAGTACTTCCGGGAGCTGGCCGTAGAATATCACTGGTCACTACCAGCTTGATATTCGGAGTAAAATAAGGTGGTATAATGACAGCTTCCCGATCACCGTTCTTTAAGATAAGCTCACGTTTGAACACCTGAGATTTACCACTGGAAATAATAATATCATAGGCACCGGGGTCAACTGATACCCAGTCAGTTGCCTCCTTAGCAGCCAGTTTCATCAATGCTTTGTTTATATCAGTATTATGGTACAGACTAAAGGTGCCGGTGCGTTTTAAAAAATCACCCTGGAACACCAGTTTAATTTTCGGTGGCGGATAAAAGATTGCCTTAATATCGCTCATATTGCCAACCAGAAACGCAATAATAGTACCCACAACACCCAGTATTGCCAGCAGTCGCTGCAGGCGTAAAGAGCGGATATCCTGGCGTAGTTTTTCAGTTTCTAATGTCACTTTGTCATCAGGCATTTCCCAGCTCCATTTCCCTGCTCAGTGGTTATTTATTTGAAATATCATCTCACCGGAACCATTTAAACGTCCAATCATGGGTGTCTGAGCACCTTTGGTTTTATTAGCAACTTCATAACGGACATAGAGTAATAATTCAGTCAGTGAAATAACATTATCCTGGGTATAGTCAGCCTTACCATCAAGCCCGTCTGCCAGAAAGCGAGTAAAGGTACTGATCATTTCAACATTATCCATTTCAGCCTCCTGTTCAGCCATACCGGCAGTGATCATATGTGCGCCAGCCTCAGCAGCAATAGCCAGTTCCTGGTATTCCGGACTTTTGGAAATAACACCCAGTCCCGACGAACAACTATCCAGCACCACTAACAAATGCTTTACTGGTTTCTGAATTGCCCGCTGCATTCGGTTTTCCAGATCACCCAGCTCAATACAATTGACTCCTGGTCGTTCAGGATCGCAATCATAAGTGGCAATATAAGCTTTACTCTTAACAATTTTATCCTGAAAACCATGGGAAGAAAAATAAATAATAACCCGCTCATTGGCTTTAAGACTTGCCAGAAAATCCTCAATAGCATTTAAAATATCTTTGCGGGTTTTTTTCCCTACCAGGGTTTTGACATCAAAGCCATATTTTATAAGTACCTCCTGCATGCGTTTTATGTCATGGCTGACATAGGGCAGGAACTGAAATTTTTCATATTCATCTACCCCAATTAGTAAGGCTTTACTTCCAGCATAAAGGTTTGCCAGATCCGGCAGTGCCGGTGCATGACTTACGCCGCCTGAAGCCTTGTAAATAACAGGCCTGGATATAAACGGTTTTTCCAGGAAAAAACTGTAATCAGACACCGGCAGCATTGCCCACTGGCCATCCTCTTTCTGATACTGAGTCTGGACTTCAAAAATATGTGAGCCACTGCCAATAAAAAAATAATCAATGGTCTGTCGATCGCTCCAGTAGGAATAATTTACCTGATCTGGATATAATCGATAACGAAAACGTACTGCTCTGTTTTTGGGTCTGGTATGCCAGCTGAAGTTTACTGGCTTTGGAAAATTACCGGATACAATGGTATTCTGCACTCCAGGGATCTTATCGTTAACGCGCAGGTAGGTTGCAATGCCGATGGTATCAGTCGGCCCCTCAACAGCCACTTTTATCCCGGCAACAGGTATTAATGAATAAACATCACGCAAAAGCACACTTTTAACATAACGCTGCTCCTTAATATCCAGCACCGTAATTTTTTTACCCTCTTTACTAACCTCCTGACCAATCTGGTAATCAACCAGAAATGGAGCACGTGAATATTTGATTTTATAACTACCCGCGCGCGCCGGTGCCTGAAAGTACACACAATCTTTAAGATTATGCTCAGAAAGTGATGTCATTCCAGCGACTTTGCGACGACGCAATTTAACAAAATAGGCATCTGAATTTTCCAGATTAAGAACCCGCAACGTCTTACCCCGAGCATCTATTCGCCCGTCAACCTTTTGCTGTGCATAATCTTTCTGAAAACGTTCAATCGCACGTATCAGTTCGGCATCAATCCTGCCGTTAATTTTGCCACGATAAATATCAATCTCCTGCAGGGCGGTCTGAATCGTTTGAACATCCTTTATCTGGTTTACACCATCACGCCCTACTGATTTGTCCAGTTTTAAATCACGACTGATGGTAAACATTACATAGGAATACTGGTTTCCATGACCTGAAAAGAGATAATCATAAGCGTTAAAACATAATTCGGTAAGCGCACGTTGTTTTACTGTTACTGGAGAGTCAAGACCGTTGATCTGAATATTAAAAAGATGAAAGCCGCCAGCTTCAACACTCCTGACACAGCTCAGCAACAGGATCAGAAAAAC
>JALSUJ010000531.1:5104-5826 GCA_027071355.1 Gammaproteobacteria bacterium
ACTGTAATAAGGTTGGAAAGGATAAATGCAATCTTTGTTTTCATGGCGATGCTCCTTATATGCCATTCAACAGAAACTTAAACTATTGCTAACTACTTAGTGTCCATCCGGAAATTGCCGTACCAGTCAGTAGTGTCTGATACTCTTATGGCGTTCAAATTACGCTAAATAATTACAACTATTTAAAGTATACTTAATTTAAAAGAGCTTGTATGCACCCCAGATTAATCAGCTATCCTGCATTCAATTTTTCCAGCCATCTATTGAAGAGCCGTATTAAAAGTCCACCTTACGTCTTTGCACTTTCTGCTGCCCTCGCTTTGACTTTCTATCCATTCGTCTTTGTTTGGCTGCTCTGCCCGGCTTGGTCGGCTTTCTTTTTTTCTGAGTCCGCATGGCTTTGTGGATAATTGTCATTAATCGTTTTAAAGCATCTTCACGATTTTTCTCCTGAGTACGAAACGATTGTGCTTTAATAATAATGACACCATTAGAGCTTATATGATGGTCATTCAATTGCAATAGCTTTGCTTTATAAATCTGGGGTAATGATGAAGCCATAATATCAAAACGCAGATGAACCGCTGTGGATACCTTATTAACATTTTGACCACCTGAACCCTGGGCTCGTATGAAATTAAACTCAATTTCAGACATAGGTATTGCAAGCGAGTTTGATATTTTTAATTGCGATTGATAATTATCACTCATAATTTCTATAG
>JALSUJ010000532.1 GCA_027071355.1 Gammaproteobacteria bacterium
GTTGTGCGCGTCTCAGTCAGTGGACAGCTAAGAATACGACGGGAAAAATCCATGATAACTATCAGGAACTTATAGGTGTCACGCACCTTGATATAGGCGATGTCGGATACCCATACCTGGTTGATGCTTTCAGGTGCTGGCTCATTAAGTCGCAGATTATCACCGCGCACGATAAAACGTTTCAAACCGGGTTGTCGCTGAGTCACTTGGAACTTCCCCCAGTTTTGAACACATACATTGTTATAGCAATTTAATTTAACCCATTATTACTTCATAATCATCAGGCGTCAAATAACCCAGTGATGAATGTATTCTTTTGGAATTATAAAAGCGCATATATTCAATAATCGTTGCGCGTAATTCGCCTTCAGTCGTGTATTCATTTTTATGTAATCTTTCAGCTTTAAACTGATGAAAAAAGGATTCCATTTCCGCATTATCATTCATAACGCCTTTACGGTTTAAGCTTTGAATAACGCCGTTCTTTTTTAACCACTTTCTGTATTTATGTGCAACGTACTCTGAGCCTCTATCTGAATGAAAGTATAAGCCCGATTGTAATAATCGATTTGTTGTAGCGCGTTTAAATGCTGTGAGTGATAACTCTACATTTCGCTTAACCGATAAAGACCAGCCCACGATTTTACGTGAGAACTTATCCATTATAACCGCCAGGTATCGCCATTGTTCATTTACACGTAAGTAGGTCACGTCGCCCACCCAAATTTGATTCGGCCCAGTCGCTTCAAGCTCGTGAATATTGTTGCCTATGCTCGCATAAAAACGATCATGTGCTGTATTGTTCTTATAGATACGAGCACAACGGGCTTTTAATCTACACTCTTGCATTATTCGGTCGACTCTGTTTTTTCCGTTAAGGATGCCTTCTTGTTTTAGTAACTGGTGAATTTTAGGGCTGCCATAAATTCCATTGTACTCATCAAATAATTTAAAAATATTTTCCTTTAATTCGGAATCACGAGCCGCATGATTCGATTGGCCGCGCCTTCGCCATGCGTAATAACCTCCACGCGTGACATCGTATAACTCACACAATATCTTGAGTTTATAGTCCGCTCGTTTCGAGTCTATGAATTCGAAGATTTCTTTTTTCGATCCGAACAGAATTGGATGCTTTTTTTAGAAGGTCATGCTTCATCTTGAGCTCGTCATGCTCTTTTTCAAGCTTGCGTAAACGTTTCAGTTCACTTTTCTCTTCTGTGTCTAGCGTGCCTTTGTCTTTTTTTGCCATGATAATTCCGTCGTTAAGTTCTTTCTTCCAACGGTATAGCATTACAGGATGAATATCGAGCACTTGGGCAATGTCGCTAGCTTTTACCTTGGGGAGCTCACCCAATGCCACTGCAGTGGCTTTAAAGTCATCACCATATGTATCGTATTTTGTTTTTCTAGACATGTTACACCCCTAATAGCTTTAAAATTAGATGTGTTCAAAACTGGGGAAGGTTCCCACAAGCTTTGAAAGTCCTCTGGATGAGTTTGTTAGCTTGATTTTAATATGCGAACAACTCTTGCAAAATATTGCATAGCTCAATTTGAGTATTTTCATCAATTGAACCTAACTTTTTTACCAATCTACTTTTATCAACCGCTCTAATTTGATCTA
>JALSUJ010000533.1 GCA_027071355.1 Gammaproteobacteria bacterium
TCTTTACAGCTGTTAATACAAATCCTGCGGATCAATATCCACTGACCAGCGCACCCTCTGGGCCGCTTTATTATGTTCAATGATACGGATCAGTTCATTAAGGATAGAATGCAGATGCCTGCGCTCACTGGCCTGTATTAATAACTGGCCTCTATATTTGCCGGCTTTTTTCTCCATAGGTGCAGGAACCGGGCCTAACAGCTGGATATTTTTTTGCTTATTTTGATTCTGCTGATGGGCCGATATGACATTAAAACAATACTGTAAAAAATCCTGATAGTATGGCACCCGGTTTGACTCTGCCCGGATAAGCGCCTGATAGGCATAAGGCGGCATGGATAACTCCTGACGCTCCTGCAGGACTTTGTGGGCAAATCCGGAATAACCGGACTGCAGCAGAAGATTCAGCATTTCATCGTCAGGATGAGAGGTCTGTAAAACCACCTGACCTTTTTTCTCCGCCCGCCCAGCTCGGCCGGAAACCTGTACAATGAGTTGCGCCAGCCGTTCCGGAGCCCGAAAATCCACCGAATACAGCCCCTGATCAATATCCAGAATCGCCACCAGAGTGACATTGGGAAAATGGTGGCCTTTAGCCAGCATCTGCGTACCAATTAATATCTGCCGCTGTCCGTCCTTAACCGTTTCCAGCAGATCCTGCAGAGCATTTTTGCGCTGGGTAGTGTCCCGGTCTATGCGTATCACCTGATGATCCGGAAACAGAGCCTTAACGGTTTTTTCCACCCGCTCTGTACCTACCCCCAGACAGGCCAGTTCAGTATTGCCGCATTCAGGGCATTGTACCGGCAGAGACTGTTCTGTCTGACAATGATGACAGCGTAATAAATTACGCTGATAATGATACGTGAGTTTGGCATCACAGCGATGGCAATGGCTGATCCAGCCGCACTTATTGCATAGCAGTACCGGTGCATAACCTCTGCGGTTCTGAAACAGCAGCACCTGATTGCCTTTATCCAGATGCTGCTGCATCAGTGTTATCAGAGTCCGGCTTAAACCATGCTGCAGAGTCTGCCCCCTGACATCAATTAAATGTACCTCCGGCGATTTCGCTCCGCCCGCTCTCTGACGCAATTTCAGATGAGCCATTTTTTTCTGCCGGCATAAATAAAGCGACTCCATTGATGGCGTAGCCGAACCTAAAATAACCGGTATACCCGCCTGACTGGCACGAACCAGAGCCACATCTTTTGCTGAATAACGGATCCCGTCCTGCTGTTTAAAGGACATATCATGTTCTTCATCAATAATAATCGCCCCCAGATCCGGCAGCGGTGTAAACACCGCAGAACGGGTGCCAATAACAATACGAATTTTACCACTGCCCGCCTGCTGCCAGATTTTCATCCGCTCGGTATTATTCAGGCCGGAGTGCAAAGTCGCGATCGTGACATGAAAACGCTGCTCAAAACGATAAATCAACTGCGGTGTCAGGCCGATTTCCGGCACCAGCACCAGAATCTGCCGATCCTGCTCAAGCTGCTGCTCAATAAAAGATAAATAGACTTCGGTTTTACCGCTGCCGGTAATACCATCCAGTAAAGCCGCCTGATAATAATCCGCCTGCTGTTTTAAATAATCAACCGCCTGCTGCTGCTCATGATTCAGGCTGAGTCCAGGCATACGAGTAATTATTTTTTCCCGCCTGTAAATATGTGGCTGATGCTTTTTAAAATACTCCTCTACCCATTGCTTTTTTATCAGAGTTTTTAGCGCCGTCTGCCACTGCCCTTCAAGCTGAGATGATAACTGCTCCCGGCTTAAGCCCGTTTCGGACGGCTTTAACAACTCCAGTACACTGCGTTGACGCAATGCACGTTTTAAACTATCCCAGTCTGCCTGTCGTCCCTGTTCGGTCAGACGATACAAACATTGTACGGCTTCCAGAGCGGTTTCTTTTTTCCGGTAATGAACCGGCAGTGCCGTTTGAAAAACCTCTCCAATTGGATGATGATAATAACTGGAAACCCAGTCAAGCAAACGCATAATATCTTCCGGAAGAACTGGCTGTTCATCCAGAATACGTTCAATGGGTCTTAGTTTTTTGGCCTCAATATCAGAATGGTCGGTCAACTTTAGTACAATAGCTATTTTTTTAGTACGCCCAAAAGGGATCAATACCCGCTGACCGGGCTTAACAGAGTCTGGATTTATATTCTCGGATAACAGATAATCAAATTTTCGGCGCAAAGGGGTTGGGACTGCAACCTGAACAATGACGGGGTTATTTTCTGGCATTCAATCTCTTGTATTAACAAATTAGAATAACATTGTATATAACGTTTGTGCATAACATTTGTGGCACTGAGTATCCAGAGCAGAGTAACTCTTGATGAAGTTTCAGAAACATGGATGTTTCTGCAAAGCCTCCATGGATGCGCTCTTGATTATAAGAGAAAGGCGCCTTCAGCAAGAGTGACTCTGCTCTGGATACGGTTTTTCGTTAAACTTTTCTTTAAACTATAGTACCTACATATATAAATATGACTCACTGGCAATCCATTAGCACTCATATCAGCGAAACGCTGGCTAAAGACTTTCAGATTCTACAACAGCACAGTATTGGCGGCGGCAGTATTAACTCCGCCTATAAAGTCACCAGTACCGATGCTCATGAGTATTTTGTCAAACTCAACTCCGCCAGCCTGGAATTTATCTTTCAGGTGGAATATGACAGCCTGAATGAATTATTACAGGTCATGGCAACAGATGCCAGTATTATGCAGATCCCCAAACCGGTTTGCTTCGGTACCACCGGTTCACAAAGTTATCTGGTTCTGGAATATATTCCCATGACTTCCCGTGGGGATGGCAGGTTAATGGGGCAGGCACTGGCCCGAATGCACCGTATTACAGCTGAGCAGTTTGGCTGGTATCAGGACAATATTATCGGCAGCACGCCACAAAGCAATCAACAACATTCAGACTGGCCAGGTTTCTGGCGTGAAGAGCGTATGATACCCCAGTTTAAAATGCTCTATGACAAAGGCTATAAAAATTATCTTAAACCTCTGGACGATAAGCTGCTGAAAAACCTGGATACTCTTCTGGGCAACCATAAGCCAGCCCCGTCTTTATTACATGGCGATTTATGGTCAGGCAATTATGCCTACACCGCGGACGGCAAACCGGTTATTTTTGACCCGGCCATTTATTATGGCGATCGGGAAGCCGATATGGCCATGACAGAATTATTTGGCGGTTTCGGCGCTGATTTTTACGCTGCCTATAATGCCAGCTGGCCGCTTGATTCAGGCTATGCTCAACGTAAAACCCTGTATAACCTTTATCATATTCTCAACCATGCTAATTTATTTGGGACTACTTATTTAAATCAGGCGGTGGGGATGATGGAGCGGCTGGTGGGTTAAGCGTTGAGCGTTGAGCGTTGAGCGTTGAGCGTTGAGCGTTGAGAAATTAGTTTAATGGCTGGTTTCATTTTATCTACAAATTTTTGTGTTTTAGGCTAAACTTATTGGCAGTTATTAATTACTTTAAACTTTGATGGATCTTTATCTATGTTAACTTTTAAAACTCCGCTTAAATCCCTGTTTGGCTTTCTGATAATATTTATAGCCTGCCTGACACTCAATCCGGTATATGCAGCAGAAGATGGTGAAGAGGAAGTCGATAATACCAAATACTATGAACTGTCCCCGCCATTTGTCGTTAATCTGCAGACCAAAGAACGCAGGATGCGTTTTTTACAGGTACGGATTCAGGTATTAGGCACACCCGATGCCATTGCAGAAGTCCAGAAACACAATGCACCATTACGAGATATTATAATTACCCTGCTGTCAGATCAAAGTCGTGAATCAGTCAACACACCGAAAAAGAAAAAAGCCCTGCAGGAAAAAATTCAGGCCGCAGCAGAAAAGGTACTAAAAGAATTAACCGGCAAGAAACAGATTGAAGGACTGTATTTTACCAATTTTGTGATTCAGTAGAAGAGCAGCGTTAAGCACTAAGCGTTAAGCGTTAAGAAAGAGCAAAAGAAAAGAGCAATAGATGCTGTAGTATAAAGTGTGCGCTGTTTATGCTTTTTCTCAGCGCTGAACGCTCAACGCTCAACGCTGCTCTCTTCATGATACTTTACACTATGTTCGTGTACGGCATTAACAAAGACTCCGACATTGTCCGGATTGATGTGCTGGTGGATGCCGTGGCCGAGGTTGAAGACGTGGCCGTTGCCTTTGCCGTAGCTTTGCAGTACGGTTTTAACTTCCTGTTCAATTCGTTCCGGCTTAGCGTATAAAATACTGGGATCCATATTACCCTGTAAGGCCACTTGATCACCTACCATAGCTCTGGCATCGGCCAGATCCAGGGTCCAGTCTACTCCCAGGGCATCACAGCCGGTTTGCGCCATTTCTTTAAGCCAGCCGCCGCCACCTTTGGAAAAAAGCACGACCGGAACTTTACGGCCATCGTTTTCCCGAGTCAGTCCATCGACTATCTGCTGCATATAACGTAAAGAAAATTCTTTATAATCCCGTGGCGTTAAAACACCACCCCAGGTATCAAATATCATTACCGCCTGTGCCCCAGCGGCAATTTGAGCATTTAAATAGGAAGTGACTGACTGTGCCAGAGTATCCAGTAATTTATGCATGGTTTGCGGCTCATCAAACATCATACCCTTAACCTTGCCGAATTCCTTAGTAGAACCACCTTCTACCATATAAGTGGCCAGTGTCCAGGGGCTGCCGGAAAAACCAATTAAGGGGACTCTGCCAGCCAGTTCCTTACGGATAGTGCGAACGGCATCCATTACATATTTAAGTTCCCCTTCTGGATCTGGCACTCCTAAGGCATCCACATCTGCTTTACAGGTCAGGGGCTTATCAAATTTAGGACCTTCGCCCTGAGCAAAACGCAATTCCAGCCCCATTGCATCAGGAATGGTCAGAATATCTGAAAACAGAATAGCAGCATCCAGAGGGTAGCGTTCCAGCGGCTGAATAGTCACCTCACAGGCCAGTTCCGGATTCATACATAAATCCATAAAACTACCGGCTTTTTCACGCGTCGCACGATATTCTGGCAAATAACGACCGGCCTGACGCATCATCCATACCGGTGTTATATCTACTGGTTCACGTAATAAGGCTTTCAGGAAACGATCGTTTTTTAGTTCAGTCATTAATTCTGCTCCGGCAGAGAAGTCTTAAGTCTTAAGTCTTAAGTCTTAAGTCTTAAGTCTTAAGAGATTATATTGTTAATTAACAAATTTTATACATCCAGATAATCAAGTATTCCTTCAGCTGCCTGACGGCCTTCAGAAATAGCGGTGACAACCAGATCAGACCCCCGGACCATATCGCCCCCGGCAAAGATTTTGGGATTATTAGTCTGGTAGCTAAATTCCTGTTCAACCGGTGCGACCACCCGGCCGCGATCATCCAGAGTCACATCATAATCCGCAAACCAGGCTTGTGGATTCGGTCTGAAACCAAAAGCGATTAATACCGCATCAGCCGGCACGATTTCTTCTGAGCCTTCAATCGGTTCAGGACGTCGGCGGCCCCGCTCATCGGCTTCACCCAGTTGCGTAGTAATAAGCTTAATGCCAGTCACCTTGCCGTTTTCACCGACAATTTCAACCGGCTGGCGATTCCATAAAAACTGAACCCCCTCTTCTTTGGCATTCTGTACTTCTTTTTTAGAGCCCGGCATATTGGCTTCATCACGTCGATAGGCACAGAAGACCTGCTCAGCGTTCTGACGAATAGATGTACGGGTACAGTCCATAGCAGTATCACCACCACCCAGTACCCCC
>JALSUJ010000534.1 GCA_027071355.1 Gammaproteobacteria bacterium
ATAGAAAAGCCGGATTCATCCACCTGTTCTTTTAATGTCTGGCGACGTACCGTCAGCTCCTGAGAGGATAAACGAATGGTTTCCAGTTCAGAACGCAGGGCCTGCAGATTATTTTCCACCTGAGCACGTTTATGATCATATTCTCTAAGCGCATGTTCCAGTTCTTCTACTTTCTGGCGAGCCTGTGCCAGCTGCTCTTCAACCAGCACCCTGGCTTCAAGATGGACTTCCAGTTCTTCATTTAGCTGCTGCACCGGATCATCATCGTGTTTTATCAAATCACGCAGTTGATCGCGGCGATGAGAGACTTGTTCTAACTGGGATTTAAGTCTGACCAGAGCCTGTTCTATGGAAGACAGTTCGGTTTTAATACCCCGCAAACGAATTTCCAGAGCATGAGACTGTTCACGATCCTCTCTGGCCTTAATACGAATTTCTTCTAATTGCTCACGATAAGATTCCCGTTCCTGAGTTAACAGCTCGCGTTGATGGGCAAATTCTTCCATCATTTCCAGAGCAGTATGCAAACGCTCAGTAGATTCTTCAACTAACAGATTTTCTTCTTCAATCTGCTGATTGATTTCCTGTATTTCATCCTTAACCCGGCTTTGACGAGCATTCATCTGTTCCAGGCGGGATTGTCTGGAACTAAACTGAGAACGTAGTTCAGACAAGGTACGGTTGTGCAGATTAAATTCTTTCTGACGATTTTCTCGATTGTGTTCAATTTCCCGCAGCTGCACCCGTCCCTGCTCAATTTTTTCACTCAGTTCATCCACGTCCTGCTGTACCTGTTCCAGTTCAGCATTCAATTGCTTTAATTCCTGCTCTCTGGCCAGCACCCCGCCTTTGTGATCCCTATCTCTGACTACACGAAGCCAGTTTGGCCCAAGCCAGATACCATCACGAGTGATTATTGACTGACCAGGTGACAATTGTTTCTGACTGGCTAGTGCACTGGCTAAATCGTCTGCAGCATAAACGCCATAGGTTATTGAGGCAACTATTTGAGCATTGGAACCCGATATAAACTGCTGCAGTAGAGGTAAGCCAATTTTTGAATCAGCAGAATTATCAGCCTGCGCTATAGCTGGTGTTTCTATCAGGCTGATACTGGATCTATCCAGCTCATGTAAAAAATCGCCCAGCGGTGCAATGCTTTCTACACAGCTGGCTTCAAGATATTCACCCAGAACACATTCAACGGCAATATTCCAGTTATCTGAGACAGTGAGCTGTTCAGCCAGACGCGGTCTGCCCAGCAGTTGATGTTTTTCCATCCACTGATTAAGAGGTTTGTCGTTTTTACCCAGAGCGGCCTGCTGCAGGGCTTCCAGTGAGGCTTTACGACCCTTTAATGACTGTAACTGACTACGTTGTTTATCCAGTTCATTATTTAGCTGATAATTTTCATCACGCTGATTCTGTATAATTTCCCGTTCCTGATCCAGTTGTTCCTGTATAGTCTCAGTGATCTGTTCAGACTCAGCAATATCCAGTTCCAGCTTGCTTAATGATTCTTCAATCTGTTGCGTTGAAAACTGCTCCAGCTCCTGCTGATGTTTTTCTATACGTCGTTCCTGATTAACAATATTCTGCTCAAGCTGACTGATTTTGGTGCGTTCTATCTGAGCGGTCTGGGAGGGTTCCTGTGCCTGCTGGTTAAATTCGTCCCAGCGCATCTGCCAGTCCTGCATAGAGGATTCATGTTCCAGCAATAATGCAGCAGAGTGTTCTTCCAGCTCTCTGGCCTGTTCAAATTCGGGTTCAATTTCTGCTATTTGTGTTTGCAGTAACTGAAATTTTTCTTCATCTTCCTGCAAATGCAGGTAAACATCCTGATAGGCATGTTCCGCCTGTTCCAGATCATCCTGATATTGCTGGGATTTTTCACGAGCATGGGTAATGGCCTGCTCAACCCGGGCAATTTCAGCACCAATACGATAAAAATCACCCTGTACCGTATTAAATGCTTCGTTGGCTTCAATATGTTCTTCGCGACTTTGTTCAATACCGGCTTCAATCATGCGTAGTTCGGCAATTAACTGCTCCAGAGCGGTTTCTTTTTCCCGGATATGCACATCATGCTGCTGGGCTTTTTTGTCAATAGCATCCCAGCGCAAAGCCTGTAACTGTGCTTTTTTGAGTCGTTCCTCTTTTTTCAGTTCAGTATAACGCTCTGCAGTGCGGGCCTGACGATTCAAATGTGCCAGCTGTTTATCAAGTTCCGCACGTAAATCATCCAGACGCTCCAGGTTTTCACGGGTATGTCGGATGCGGTTTTCTGTTTCCCGACGCCGCTCTTTATATTTGGAAATCCCGGCCGCTTCCTCAATATAAACCCGCAGTTCTTCCGGTTTGGATTCAATGAGCTTGGAAATCATCCCCTGCTCAATGATGGAGTAACTCCTGGGCCCCAGACCGGTTCCCAGAAACAGATCAGTCACATCACGGCGGCGACAGCGTACATTATTGAGGTAATACTGTGATTGTGCATCCCTGTTAACCGTCCGTTTCACGGAGATTTCATTGTACTGGGCATATTCCCCGCCAATAGTAGCGTCAGAATTATCAAAGATCAGTTCAACCGTACACTGTCCCACAGGTTTACGACCCGATGACCCATTAAAAATAACATCGGTCATGGATTCACCACGCAGATTTTTGGCAGAACTCTCTCCCATTACCCATCGAACCGCATCAATAGTATTAGATTTACCACAGCCATTTGGCCCCAGAATACTGACCAGGTCGCTGGGAAATGATAACACAGTTGGATCAACGAAGGATTTAAAACCGGCGAGTTTGATTTTGCTTAAGCGCATTACACTCTTTTATTTAATTTTTATTTAATTCTAATAAGAAAGTATTCAAATAAATTGAAAACATGAATTTCCCTATTTTACCTAATAGTGTAAAATTTGCCCAATCTTTTTTATCAGGGAAATCATTCATGTCCACCCAACCCAGTAAAGACCTCGAAACTTTTGATAATCCAACCCCGGAACGGGATTATACCATTCGCATTAATGTCCCGGAATTTACCTGTTTATGTCCTAAAACCGGGCAGCCTGACTTTGCCACTATTCATATCGAATACATTGCTGATAAGCAGTGTGTTGAACTTAAGTCTCTAAAACTGTATATGTGGTCATTTCGTAACCAGGGAGCTTTCCATGAAAAAGTCACCAATGATATGCTCACTGATCTGGTTAATGCCACTCAGCCCCGTTTTATGCGTATAAGAGCAGAATTCTATGTCCGCGGCGGTATTTATACCACAGTTATTGCTGAACACCGTGCAGATAACTGGACACCGCCTGTGCCAGTACATCTGCCCTGAATTACACTATGCTGTCCTTGGGAATTGATGTAGGCACTTCCGGTATCCGTGCCATAGTGCTGGATAACAAAACTGACTGTATTGCCTATAGTCAAAAAGCCCTGCCCGACAGTCAGGCCTTTTATTCTTCAGCACAGCAAATCATCGGCTATTCCCAGCAACCGGATGACTGGTGGCGTGTTTTTTCTGATGTACTGCGATTATTAAAAGCGGATCTGGAACAAAACACATCTTATACTATGAAAGACATCCACAGTCTTGCCATAGACGGCACATCCGGTACGGTGCTGCTGGCTGACAGGAACGGCAAACCCTGTTCAGAAGCTCTGATGTATAATGATCAGCGAGCCGTGCAGCAGGCTCAGGCTGTCCTTAATAAAGCCGATACCAATACTGCCGCAACAGGCGTCACTTCCGGTCTGGCCAAAATTCTCTGGCTCTTTGAATATGGTCTACATCAGGATGCTGATTATTCCAGTAAAGTCTTTTATGCCTTAAATCAGGCCGATTGGCTAAGCGGCAGACTACTGGCTGAATTTGGCCATAGTGATCACAATAATGCCCTTAAAATGGGTTATGATGCTGAACAACAATGCTGGCCGCAATGGTTATCCCAGTTATTAGAAACTCGCAATTTTTCTACAGACTATTTGCCCTTAGTACACCCTCCGGGTGAAATACTGGGGGTTCCTGCTGCAGATATGGCTGCTCAATTCGGCTTTCATCCAGATTTAAAAATCTGTGCTGGTACCACTGACAGTACAGCATCCATAATAGCTACCGGAGCAAGGGATATCGGCGATGCTATTACCTCACTGGGTTCTACTCTGGTTATGAAAGTTATTGCTGATAAACCGGTTTATAATCATCAATACGGTGTTTACAGCCAGCCCTATGGTGATAAATGGCTGGTTGGCGGAAGCTCTAATTCCGGCGGTGCTGTGCTGAAAGCCCTTTTTTGTGCCGATGAAATTTCAGAGCTGACGGAACAGCTCAATCAGCAGCTCAGTCAAACCGGACTGCCTTTGTTAAATCTTAATTTTTATCCCCTGTTGACAGCAGGTGAACGCTTCCCGGTACAGGATCCCGCACTGGAACCCGTGTTAACACCCAGACCAGAAAAAGATATTGACTATTTTCAGGCCATTCTTGAAGGTATGGCAGATATTGAGGCCAGAGCTTATCGCTTATTACTTGAATTAGGTGCCCCTTATCCCAAACATGTTAGCAGTATTGGCGGCGGTGCCTATAATCGTGCCTGGCGTTATATTCGAGAACAGAAACTCGGCATTCCTGTTAATCTTGCACAACAACAGGAAGCCGCAACAGGAAGCGCCTTATTGGCCCGTACACATTTTATTAATTGAAGAACACAACCACACCAGGAATAAGGAATTTTAATGGCAACGTCCAATAATCCAGTCACCGGCTTCGGCTATCTATTGAGAGCTCTGCCTTTACTCACCAGAAAAGGGATTAAAGCATTTGTTATTATCCCTCTGATTATCAATATTGTTATTTTTTCTATCGGTGTGTATTTTGGTTTCCACTATTTTGGCGAATATATGGATCGTTTTCTGGACACTTCCGGTATGTGGTCCTGGGTTGCAGCCATAGTAGAGTTTATAAAACCCTTGCTTTATATTGTATTTGGTATGGCCTTACTGGTACTTATTTTTTATAGTTTTTCTATTCTGGCCAATATAATCGCCTCACCATTCAATGGTCTGCTGGCAGAAGCTACTGAGCAATATCTGACCGGTAAAACCCTTGACGAAGACAGCAGTTTTAAGAAAATGATGAAAGAACTTATCCCAACATTGATGATGGAAGTCAGAAAGCTTATTTATATGATTTTATGGTCTATTCCGTTTCTTATTATGCTGTTTTTTATACCCGTAATTGGTCCTATTATCTGGTTTTTATTTACTGCCTGGATGATGTCTCTGCAATATATGGATTATCCCATGGGCAACCACAAAATAACATTTTCCGAGCAACGCAGCCTGCAGGGCAAAAACCGGCTCTTTTCTTTAGGTTTTGGCGGTGCAACTATGGGTGCCTCCATGATCCCCTTTGTGAATTTTATTGTTATGCCCGCGGCTGTTATTGCTGCCACTATCATCTGGGTAGAACAATATTCCAATGAGTGATTTAACAAATTTCCATTCCAGGAATAATCAGATAGGGATAAACCATAATAATTAGGTATTATCCCTTTGCAGACTAATATTTTATACCATAGTATTAAAATAAATATCCGAGTGTTATACGCTACTATTGCCACTCTAAATTAACAACAGCATCATCATAAGCCCGTAATAAGTTATCTTGGTTAGCAAATAGTGACTCAATAATCCTAGAAAAATCAGTTGCCACCGACTGCAACAGCCTTATGCACTGAATCTAAAGGATTTTCCAGAACATTTTAACTTCACCCGTACGGTGAGTACGCCC
>JALSUJ010000535.1 GCA_027071355.1 Gammaproteobacteria bacterium
GGTTATTGTTATAGTGTAAACCGTATAATAAATACATATTAAGAGTATAAAGTCTAATCTTTTTCAGCAATCGGATAACAAGGAGATTTATTATGAACAGGCTGAATAAAACATATGGTATCGTAATAAATCTTGACTATACTCATCTGCCAAAAAACCAGATCCGTCAAATGTGGAATAAAATTTCTCGTGTAATGCAATTATATGGTTTTCATATAGATAAAAGAATGTTCATTATACATACAGAAAAAAATGCAGAATTTATTTCAACACTGGCCAGAACCGCAATTGATTCCATAGACAGTCATTCCAAATTTCAGAAAAATTCACCCTATCATTATATTACTGATTTCTTTGCTGTTGAAATGAGTAACTATATTGATCTTCGATTACCCGCGTTAAGCAATAGCATTGAATTAACAGAAATCTATAATGAAGAAAACAAAAATTATGCATAAGATTTGCCCTATTTAATCACACTAAAACAAACCTTACAGGGGATGTAAAATGTCTGACAATCCAAATAATAAAGACAACGATACTGAGCTTTTATCTGATCCGGTCTGTGGAATGACAGTCACTCAGGAGAGTGAGTATTATTTCCAGTACCATAATAAGGATTATTATTTTTGCAGCTCCGGATGTCTGCATAAATTTCAGACTGAACCTGAGAAATATCAGCCTTCAAAAGATACTTTAGAATCATTCCATTATTCAGAAACACACCCGGATCACGATCACAGTAGCCATCATCATTTACATTCTTCTTCAGAAAATCAAACTTCAGATATTAACCAGAGCGTTTATTACACCTGTCCCATGCACCCCGAAATACATGCAGACAAACCCGGTAACTGTCCTAAATGCGGTATGGCACTGGATCGTGTGGGTGTTCCTGCTGGTGACAAACAAAGTAGTCATACTGAATATACCTGTCCTATGCATCCTGAAATTGTTCAGGATCATCCAGGTTCCTGTCCTAAGTGCGGAATGGCTCTGGAACCAAAAACAGTAAGTAATGAACCTGAAGAAAAAAATGAAGAGCTGGACGATATGTCTCGCCGCTTTAAATACAGTTCTATCTTAGCGATTCCGGTCTTTATTTTAGCTATGGTTGCTGATCTTGCCCCCTCTTTATTACCCGCTGGTTTATCAATGCAGATGGTGCAATGGATTGAGTTTATTATGGCTACACCGGTTGTTATCTGGGGTGGCTGGCCCTTTTATGTCAGAGCTGTTCAATCCGTCATTAGTAGAAACCTGAATATGTTTACCCTGATAGGCCTGGGGGTTTCAGTAGCCTGGTCTTATAGCGCAGTTGCGCTATTATTCCCGTCTATTTTTCCACCGGTTATGCAAATGAACGGTGGACTGGTCGATGTTTATTTTGAAGCTGCCGCCGTTATTACCGCACTGGTATTATTAGGTCAGGTATTAGAATTACGTGCTCGCAGCCAGACTAACGACGCCATTAAAATACTACTGGGTCTTGCACCCAATACTGCCAGGATTGTCAGAGCTGATGGCTCAGAAGAGGATATTCCCCTTGAACAGGTCGTTGTCGGTGACACTCTGAGAGTACGTCCTGGAGAAAAAATTCCTGTGGATG
>JALSUJ010000536.1 GCA_027071355.1 Gammaproteobacteria bacterium
GTTTATAATTGTTTATTTAAACACTTTAATATACTGCTGATTATCATAAAACAGATATGTCTGATACCTTTTTATTAATAACCTTATTTCTGCCTGTTGCCTCCGCACTGGCTTCTCTGTTTGCCGACAGATATCCTGTTGTCATGCGAAAACTCGCATTTCCCTTATTAGGTCTGGGGGGCGTTTTTGGAGTTTTTCTCGGGCTTGATACCTTGCTGCATGGCTATTCAGCTACTTTTGTTTATCCTTTAGGTTTACCCTGGTTAAACTGGCATTTACGACTGGATTCTCTGGCCGGTTTTTTTATTGCCTTAATCAGCATAGTGGTTGTCGCTATCAGTTTTTTTGGGCCAGGTTACATCCGTGAATTTGAGCATGGCAAGCAACCCCTGTCAATCCTTGGACTTTTTACCGGCTTATTTATTGAAGGCATGTATCTTGTGGTTCTGGCAAATGATGCATTTTCTTTTATGATTGCCTGGGAATTAATGTCCCTGACCAGTTACTTTCTTGTTACCTATCAGCATCAGCGTGGGGCCAACCGACGCGCCGGATTTCTTTATTTGTTAATGGCAGAAGTAGGTGCTTTGGCCATCTTACTCAGTTTTGGCATTCTGGCTGGTTTTGGAGATGGCTTTACCTTCGATGCCATGCGTACAGCTCATCTTTCATTTACCTGGTCAACGATTGCCTTTGCTCTTGGTCTGCTGGGCTTTGGCATGAAAGCTGGTATTGTTCCAATACATGTCTGGCTGCCAGAGGCACACCCTGTCGCACCATCACATATTTCAGCCCTGATGTCAGGTGTTATGCTAAAGGTGGCCATTTATGGTTTTATGCGTTTAAGTTATGATTTAATCGGTAATGTACAATGGACCTGGGGAGTTGCACTACTTGCCGTTGGCTGTATCAGTGCACTTTTTGGGGTCCTTTATGCATTAATGCAACATGATTTGAAACGCCTGCTTGCTTATCACTCAGTAGAAAATATTGGTATTATTTTTATTGGGCTGGGTTTATCCATGATTTTTTATGGTACCGGCCATGAATTGCTGGGGACTTTAGGACTGGTTGCAGCTCTTTACCACACACTTAATCACGCTATATTCAAAAGTCTGTTATTTCTTGGGGCAGGTGCTGTTTTACAGCGCAGTCATGAGCATGATATGGAATATATGGGCGGCCTGTTATCCCGTATGCCCTGGACGGGGTTATTTTTTCTCATTGGCTGTATTAGTATTTCTGCCTTGCCCCCGTTTAATGGCTTTGTATCCGAATGGCTTACTTTTCAGACCGCTTTGCAGGCACCAAGTCTACAAAGCGGTGTGTTAAGGGCAGTAATTCCCCTGGCTGCTGCATCATTGGCTCTGACAGGAGCACTTGCAGCCGCCTGTTTTGTCAAAGTTTATGGGATCTCTTTTCTCGGCTTACCCCGTACCCGTAATGCACGACGTACCAGCGAAGCCAGTCGTGGTATGGTCTTTGGCCAGGGTCTTCTGGCTGTACTATGCCTTATTTTTGGTGTTTTTCCAAGCATGACCATTAACGCCATTAATAATGCGACCCTGGCATTGACCCACCATTCTCTTGACACCGCCACAGCTCATGGCTGGCTATGGTTAACACCCGTTTCAGCACAAACAGCATCTTATAGTGCCCCCCTGGTGTTACTGGGTGTATTACTTGCTTTAATTGCCTGGGCTATTGTCTATTATATTCTGCGTCCTTCAGGTCATGCCGATACGGTACGTGGCCCCACCTGGGACTGTGGCTTTGGCGGTCTGAACCCTCGCATGCAGTATACTGCAACGGCCTTTGCCATGCCTATCCGACGCATTTTTAGCCCGGTCTGGCGTCTGCATGAAAAAATTGAACGTGAGCCACGTAATGGTCTGCCTGATGAACCATCAGAAATACGTTATCAGCTACACGCAGAGGATATAACATGGAAATGGATATACCTGCGTATTGAACGATTATTAAATATTATTGCCCGTGGTGTTGGTCGCATTCAGACGGGACATTTACGTCACTATCTGACGTATACCTTCGTTACACTCATTTTACTATTATGGTTAATTACATGAGCAACTGGTTTCTAGCATTAATACAGGCAGCGCTATTTGTTATTTTTGCCCCGTTATTTGCCGGTTGGGTAAAACGAGTCAAATGCTGGCTGCAAAATCGTCGTCCGCCATCATTATTACAACCTTACCAGGATTTACGACGTTTACTCAGCAAACAGGTTGTCATGTCCGTTGATGCTTCAGCTGTTTTCAGGGTTGCACCTTATATTGTGGCTGCCGCTACGCTTCTGGCTGCCGTTGTAGTCCCGCTTATTGCAGATAATCTGCCCACCACAGCAATAGCGGATGTTATTGTACTGGCCGGTTTTTTTGCGCTGGCGCGCTTTTTTCTTGCCCTGGCCGGTATGGACATAGGCACCGCCTTTGGCGGCATGGGATCTTCTCGTGAAATGACCATTTCTGCCCTGGCAGAACCCGCTATGTTAATGGCTGTTTTTACTCTGGCAATGGTCGCTTCAAGTACTAACCTGTCAACCGTTATTCATTATGTATTAACCGATGGAATGGTTTTAAGACCATCCCTGTTATTCGCCTTATTGAGTATGCTTCTGGTCGGTATTGCTGAGACGGGGCGAATTCCTGTGGACAATCCTGCGACACACCTGGAACTAACCATGATTCATGAAGCAATGATCCTTGAATACAGCGGTCGTCACCTGGCATTAATTGAATGGGCCGCTCAGCTTAAGTTAATGATTTATAGTGTATTAATCATCAATATTTTCTTCCCCTGGGGTATTGCCAGTGAATTTAACTGGGTAATGCTGGGTACTGCTATTTTAGCTATTACAGCTAAATTAATGGTACTGGGTGCGGTATTGGCTATCAGTGAAACCGTTATGGCAAAAATGCGCCTGTTTCGTGTCACCACTTTTCTAGTTCTGGCTCTTACCCTGGCGTTAATTGGTTTATTAAGTCACATTGTGCTGGAGATTCATTAATGCTGACACAACTTCCCATCTATCAACAGGCCATTTTAACCTTATCGGCAATGATCCTGTTTACTTCTTTTGCATTACTAGCACAAAGCCGAGTGGTCTCCATTATCCATGCTTTTGCCTGGCAGGGTGCCATGGTTGCCCTGACCACAGCTCTGGTTGCCTATGATACCGGTTTACATCATTTATATATTTCTGCCTTTTTGACCCTGGCATTAAAAGCACTTTTCATCCCCTGGTTATTACACCGCCTGGTCCGTCAGTTAGGACTGCTAAGGGAACTGCATACTGTTGAACACCCGGTGATGACCATGATGATTGCCACTTCACTGGTAATATTTTGCTATTATGTCGCTCAACCTATTGAGCAATTTTCTGAAACCATTACCCGTAATACCATTGCAATCAGTATGTCTGTGATTTTACTGGGTATGCTGATGTTAATCAGTCGTAATAAGGCTGTATCTCAGGTGGTCGGATTTATGTCACTGGAAAATGGTTTGTTTTTCGCAGCAATTTCAGCAACCCACGGTATGCCCATGGTGGTAGAACTCGGTATTGCATTTGATGTGTTAATTGCCGCTGTTATCTTTGGTGTGTTTTTCTTTCATATTCGAGACAGTTTTGATTCACTGGATGTCAGTCAGCTGCATCGGCTATCGGAGTCAGACGAATGAACGCACTAATTCTAACCTTATTAATCCCATTACTATCCAGTGTTGCTATGGCGATAATGGGGCAGAAAAAAACAGCGGGATATCTTAATATAATCCTTTCTCTGGCACAGTTTATTGCCACCTTATTTATGACGAGCGTCGTTTTTAAACAAGGACATATTGGCGTCAGTAATGGTCAGTTTTATATCGATAGTTTTAATGTCTATCTTATTGCTCTGACCGCATTGGTGGGTTTGACCACGTCATTTTTTTCCCGCCCCTATATGGAACAGGAAAGACAGAATGGTCGTCTAAGTTCTGCCCGTATGCGTCTTTATCATGCCAGTTATCAGGGTTTTCTGTTTACCATGCAGCTGGCATTAAGTACTAATAATCTAGGTATTTTATGGGTAGCACTGGAAGGAGCCACTTTGGCAACTGTTCTGCTAGTGAGCTTATATCGTACCCCAGAAGCCATTGAGGCCGCCTGGAAATATTTTATTATCTGTGGTGTTGGTATTGCCCAGGCTTTATTTGGTACGGTATTAATCTATTTTGCTGCCGCCCAGGTTATTCCCGATCCTGAACAGGCATTATTAATACGAGTACTGGTTGAACATGCTGCAGGTCTGCATCCGGTCATAATGACAATTGCTTTTGTTTTTCTATTAGTAGGTTATGGAACTAAAGTCGGACTGGTTCCCATGCACACCTGGTTACCAGATGCCCACTCTGAAGGCCCTACCCCCATGTCTGCGGTATTATCGGGTTTATTACTCAATGTTGCCCTTTATGCACTGGTCAGGGTTAAAATTCTAACGGATGGTGCACTGGCCAATAATTTATCCGGGCATGATCCTCATCTTGCCGGGTATCTGATGATGGGCTTTGGTTTATTATCATTTACCGTCGCAGGATATATGTTGCATCGTCAGCGAGATATTAAACGCTTATTCAGCTACTCATCAATTGAACACATGGGCTTAATGACCTTTGCTTTTGGTCTGGGAGTACCTTTGGCCACGTTTGGCGCATTATTACATATGACGGTTCATTCGCTGACCAAATCTTCAATTTTTATTACCGTTGGTCATGCCAGCCATATTGCACAGACCCAGAAAATTGATAATATTCGGGGCCTGATTGCTACTCAACCTTCAGTAGGCTGGGGATTATTAATCGGCACGGCAGCCATTGCAGGTTTTCCTCCATTTGGGGTCTTCACCAGTGAGTTTTTACTCTTATCGGCAACAATGCAAACTCACCCATGGCTGACCATACCCTTATTAATCGGTCTGGCCGTTGCCTTTGCTGGTCTGTTTCGTCATTTACAACCGATGGTTTATGGCGAGAAACCTGCCGAACAAACTGGCGTTCAGGCTAATATGTGGCCGGTCATTATTCAACTGGCTCTGGTTTTATGGCTGGGTTTATCTATACCTGATTTTCTTGCGCAGTGGTTTGATCAGGCAACACAATTAATTACCGGGAGCGGGTTATTATGAGTCGTTTTGACTGGTTATCTGAATTAATTGCAGTCTGTGAAGATGAGCATATTTTACTGCGTGGTGGCTCTGGTACACAATTAAAACCCGCTCACGTATTAAGACTTGATGTTGAAGACTGGGGACGTTTTGCCGAAATAGCACACCAGCAAAAATGTCGCTGGTGTAGTATCTGGGCAACCCAGACTGATCCTGAAACCTTGTTGATCAGTAGCTGTCTGGAATTTCAGGGTGATTATGTTGTCGTTCGCGCCGAACTGGAAATATTAAAACCCATTCTACCTTCACAAACAAAATTTTACCCTGCAGCCAATCGCCCTGAACGGCATCTTCAGGATATGTTTGGAATTGTTTTTAGCAATCACCCTGACGACCGACGCTGGATCCGCCATCAGGCATGGGACGAAAACGCTTATCCTTTACGCAAGGATTTTAAACCGGATAGCAACCAGAATAACACTATAACACCACCGGATATGGACTATCCTTTTTTTCAGGCCCGTGGTGCCGGTGTTTATGAAATTCCTGTTGGTCCAGTTCATGCCGGTATTATTGAACCTGGACATTTTCGTTTTCAGGCAGTAGGTG
>JALSUJ010000537.1 GCA_027071355.1 Gammaproteobacteria bacterium
AGCGTTCAGCAAGAGCAAGAGCCGGGAGTTTATCGCTCTGCTTTTGCTCTGGCTCTTGCTGAACGCTCAGCGCTCAGTGCTCAGCGCTGCTCTTCTCCCTTAACAATGCTATAATCTACACAATTTTTATTTACACCTCTCATAGGGATTTATGAAAGCACTATTATTTCTTTTTGCCGATATTTGCCGCTTTAAAAAGGGGCCTGATGATATACCGTATTCCCTGACCTTGTTGACTGTTCTTTTTTTCTCTAACTTGTTTATTGAGGTATTATTAGGGCTGGGTTTTTATTCTATAGGAATGTCTGTCTTTCTATCACTTACATCAATCCTTACCCTGTTTGCTTTTACCTGGATTTGGTTGTACCTGTTTAAATTTAATGATCGTTTTATTCAAACGGCGACTGCTTTTGTAGGGATCAGTTTCTTTACCAATATATTTTTCTTTATTCCTCTTACCTTATTGTGGAAAAGTGGCGTTTTGATGGACCAGAGTTTTGCTTTGGTTAATCTTGTTTTACTGGCCTGGATCCTGTCTATTTATGCGCATATATACCGACGTTCACTTGAAATATCTTTTTTTCTCGGTATTGCACTTGCTATTACTTATTTTATTTCTTATAGCAATTTATCAAATCAACTTTTAGGGGTTAATTAATATGCATGTGCATATTCTTGGAATTTGCGGTACCTTTATGGGAGGAATCGCTTTGCTTGCAAGAGCAAATGGACATAGAGTAACAGGGCAGGATCTGAATGTTTACCCGCCAATGAGTACTCAATTAGAAGAACAGGGTATTGGACTTATTTCTGGTTATGCCGTTGAAGATATAAAGCAAACCGATCCCGATATTGTGGTTATAGGCAATGCTTTATCTCGTGGTAATCCAGCTGTTGAATATGTGCTGGAACAAAATATCCCCTACACTTCCGGCGCTCAATGGCTGGCAGAGAATATTTTACGACAGCGCTGGGTGCTTGCTGTTGCCGGTACTCATGGTAAAACATCTACTAGTAGTATGCTGGCCTGGATACTGGAATATGCAGGCTTGAATCCTGGATTTTTAATTGGCGGTGTGCCTGAAAATTTTGGGGTTTCCGCACGTAATGGAGAACTGCCTTTTTTTGTTGTTGAAGCAGATGAATATGATACTGCCTTTTTTGATAAACGCTCTAAATTTATCCATTATCATCCCAGAACAACTGTTTTAAACAATCTTGAATTTGATCATGCGGATATTTTTGAAGATCTGAATGCAATAAAAAAACAATTTCATCATTTAATACGTACTGTTCCCGGAAATGGTTTGTTAATCTATCCTCAGAATGATCAAAATCTTCAGTCGGTGCTTGATATGGGCTGCTGGAGTCAAACTGAAATGCTTACAACGGCTCCTGATCGGGGCTGGTTTGTTAATTTACTATCCAGAGATGGTTCACGCTTTGAAGTTTTTTATCAAGGTGAGCTGCTGGGTATAGTCAGCTGGCAATTAATGGGACAGCATAATGTTAACAATGCTGTCATGGCTATTGTTGCTGCACGACATGCTGGAGTTCCGGTTCAACATGCTATAGATGCTCTGGCTGAGTTTAAAAATGTTAAACGGCGGATGGAACTTAAGGGAGAGGTTAATGGTATCACCATCTATGATGATTTTGCTCATCACCCTACAGCTATTGCAACGACAATTGATGGACTGAAAAAACGTCTTACCACAGATAAGCGAATTATTGCTATCCTTGAGCCGCGTTCCAATACCATGAAAATGCAGATTCATAATAAAACGCTGCCGGCTTCGTTGGTTCAGGCGGATGAGGTATATCTTTATCTGGCAGATGATTATGCCACTAAATTCGATGATACGCTTGAATTATTGGCTGACAAGGGCCATGGTTATAATAATCTGGATAAAATGATTGACAGCATTTTACTGAATGTACAGACGGGCGATCAACTGCTGGTTATGAGTAATGGTGGGTTTGGCGGTATTCATCAGAAATTACTGGATGGACTTAGGAACAGCGATATAACTAATGGTTAAAATCAATGACTAAAAAAGTCGTTACTGTTGCAGTTACAGGCGCCTCCGGCGCACCTTATTTTGTTCAATTATTAAAGAGTCTTTTCCAGGCAGATGTAAAAGTTAATCTGTTGCTGTCATCTGCAGCGAGGGTTGTTATTGCCACAGAGCTGGGTTTTAATTTACCTTCGGACAAGGCTGAACTGAAGCAGTTTTTTCTCAATTATCTGAATTCATCTTCTGAACTGCTTGAATTGTATGATAAAGATGAATGGTCAGCCCCGGTGGCCAGCGGTTCTAATCCTGCCAGAAGCATGATAATCTGTCCCTGTTCAATGGGGAGGTTATCAGGCATTGCACAGGGAGCCAGTGATAATTTAATAGAGCGGGCTGCAGATGTCATCCTCAAAGAACGTAAGCAACTTGTTCTGGTAACCAGGGAAATGCCTTATTCCTCTATTCACCTGGAAAATATGCTTAAATTAAGTCAAATGGGGGTGACTATTATGCCTGCATCGCCAGGATTTTATCATCAGCCTCAGTCTATGGATGATTTAATTGCTTTTGTAGTAGCAAGGATTCTGGATCACATGGGTATAGAACACAAACTGATGTCACGTTGGGGACAATAGTAGTATAACTCCCCTTATAGTTATTAATAAAATTGCAGGATGTTATGAGTGAAATAATTAGTACAGGTAAGGACTCAGCATTAATCATTAAACACTTACCCATCTTTCCTCTTAAAACAGTATTGTTTCCTGATGGTCCCCTGTCGTTAAAAATTTTTGAGCCGCGTTACCTTGATATGCTGACCCAGTGTGAAAAAAGTGGTACTGGTTTTGGGGTCTGTTTGATTAAAGAAGGTAACGAAACAGGTCAGGCTGCCTCAATTCATTCCGTTGGCACTATGGCACAGATTACTTTCTGGGAACATCGCAAAGATGGTTTGCTGGGCGTATCGGTCAGAGGTGAACGTAAATTTATTATAGTCAATAAAACCGTTGAAAATAATGAGCTGACTGTGGCTGAGGTTGAACTCATTAAACCTGAATCTGCACAGACAGTACCCGAACAGTTTTTACCCATGGTATCCGTTCTGGAAAAAATAATGGCAAGTTTACAGCATCCCTATATAACTCTGGAAAAAAAATATGATGATGCCTGCTGGGTGGGTTCCCGTCTGGGTGAACTCCTGCCCCTGTCATTAATAAAAAAGCAGCAGCTATTGGAAATGAATGAAGCCAATGCTCGTCTGGCCATGCTTTATGATGAAATGCTTACCATGGGAATTTTATCTGAGTAAGGCCTAAGGATAAAATTGAGGCAAGAATAAGAGCAGCATAAGCCAGTTTTTTTGAGGGATGGTTTGAGCGTTTAATGATGACTGCAATAAAAATAATAGCAGTCAGGATCAGCAACAGACTACCAATCTCAATTTCAATATACTTATCCAGCCGACTATATAGATCGCCCATTAGATAACCGGGCAAAATATATGCTGGAGCCCAGACCAGTGCAGACAGTACATTGACTAAAAAAAACAGTCTGCCAGACATTCCCAGACTGCCGGCAATGGTGGGGATCACCGCACGAATAGGGCCTACAAAGCGTCCTAAAACCACACTATAGGTGCCGTACTGGTGAAAAAAGGTTTCTCCTTTGTGAAAGGCATCCTGATGCCTGGCATAAAGTTGTGAGTGGTGCAGCGGTTCTTTAAAATATACACCTATCCAGAAACTAATATTATCCCCAGTTACAGCCCCTAGAAATGCCCACAACAGGGTAGGCCACATTTCCAGAGTCCCTGAGGCTATCAATCCGCCAATTGCAATCAGAGCAACAGAACCAGGGAATATAAAGCCCACCAGCAAAAGTGTTTCCAGAAAAGCAATAGTAAAAATAATCAGTGCAGTATACTGACTGTGTTTAATGAGTTCTGCAAAATCCAGAGAATATAAATAATCCATAACAGAGGGGTGCCCGGTCTTATTTTTTAATGCCAATGCCTTTATGCAATAACCACAGGCTTATGGAGCCCAGTAATAAAATAAAACTGCTAATAATTAAAATAGCGCTACTGAGACTGGCATCAGATATACCCAGCATGCCCATACGAAAACCATTTACCATATACAGAACTGGATTAAATAAAGATACATTCTGCCAGAATTGAGGCAGCATTTCTATGGAATAAAAAACACCGCCCAGATAGGTTAACGGGGTAAGAATAAAGGTGGGTACAATACTGATATCATCAAAACTATTGGCAAAAATAGCATTAATCAGTCCAGCCAGGGAAAACAGGATTGCGGTTAAAATAGCAATAGACAGCGTTACAAGATAACTGTTTACGCTAATGCTTGTAAAAAAAAGTGAAACCAGTGTAACCACCAGTCCTACCAACAGGCCTCGAGCTACCCCACCAGATACATAACCGGCAATAATAGTAAAATTAGAAACCGGCGAGACCAGTAATTCCTCAATATGATGATGGAATTTGGTGCCATAAAAAGAGGATACGACATTGGCGTAAGAATTAGTAATGATGGACATAATAATTAATCCGGGTACGATATAATCCATATAGCTGAAATTATCTATGCTGCCTAACTGAGAACCAATCAGACGTCCGAAAATAATAAAATATAAACTGGTGGTAATGGCTGGAGGTACAATCGTTTGCAGCCAGATTCTGGAAAAACGCAAAATTTCCTTAATAACAATGGTATTATAGGCTGTCAGATTGGCTTTGAAATACATAACTTTAATGTTCCGATGGCTTTTTATTGACCAGATGCAAAAATAACTGTTCAAGACGATTACTTTTATTGCGCATACTTAATACTTCAATTTGATGTTCACTTAGTTGCTGGAACAGCCTGTTCAGGCTTTCGTGTTTACTTATCTGAACTTCAAGGATACGATTTTCAATCAGTCGCATAGGGTAATTTGGTAATACCGGGGCCTTCTGAATGCTCTGTTTAAGATTTAATACCAGACATTCACTATCCAGTTCATCCAGTAATTCCAGCATAGGGCAATTTTTAATAATTTCACCTTCATCAATGATGGCAATATGTTTGCACAACTGCTCTGCTTCTTCCAGATAATGTGTGGTCAGGATAATTGTTGTCCCCTGTTCGTTCAGGTTTTGTAAAAAAGACCACATGCTGCGTCGGATTTCAATATCCACTCCGGCTGTAGGCTCATCCAGAATTAATATCTGGGGGTTATGCATTAAGGCTCGTGCAATCATTAAACGTCGTTTCATTCCTCCGGATAATTCTCTGGCCATGTCGCGGCGTTTATCCCATAATTCAAGCTGTTTCAGATGTATTTCTGCTCGTTTAAACGCTTCCTTGCGTTGGACACCATAAAAACCAGCCTGATTAACAAGAATTTCTTCTACCGGTTCAAAGACATTAAAATTAAATTCCTGGGGTACAATTCCAAGGTGTTGCTTAGCTTCCCTGGGACATTTGTTTAGATCATAACCCTGAATAATAATTCTACCGGCCGTTTTATTGATTAAAGAGCAGATAATGCCGATAGTGGTAGATTTGCCGGCACCATTGGGACCCAGTAAAGCCAGAAAATCACCCTGTTTAACACTAAGATCAACCCCTTTAAGGGCTTCAAAACCATTCTGGTAGGTTTTTTTAAGATTTTTTATTTCCAGTGCGTGTATGCTCATGCAAAAAGGTCTTTATTATAAAAAGT
>JALSUJ010000538.1 GCA_027071355.1 Gammaproteobacteria bacterium
TTGAAAATATTATGGAGGCAGCTTCAGAAGATGTTGTGGCTTCTCAATTAATTAATAGCGGTATCACACCAGTTGAAATAGGTATTGTTAAAGAGCAACAGAAACCAGTCAGTTTAAAACGCAGACTGGGTTTGGGAAAACCTAAAACTGAAGAATTAATTTTATTTTCCAAACAGATGGCCACACTGTTTAAAGCCGGCATCCCTATTACCCGGGCGATGAATGGACTGGCTCAGACTACATATAATGAATATTTAAAAGAAATCCTGCAATACTGTATACGCCAGCTTGAAGCAGGTAAACCGTTATCTGTAGGCCTGTCAAAATATCCAGACGTGTTTCCCGGCGTATTTCTTAGTGTTATGAAAGTGGGTGAGAGTACCGGGCATCTGGATGATGCTTTTGAACAACTATCCTTTTATCTGGAACGGGATAAAATGATCCGTGACAAGATTAAAGAAGCCACCCGTTATCCAACCTTTGTTCTTATATTTCTGGCGGCTGCTTTTGTGGCTTTAAATATTTTTGTTATTCCGGTATTTGCCGGTGTTTTTGCAAAAATGAGTCTGGATTTACCCTTTTATACTCAGCTATTAATAGCAACATCCCATTTTTTTGTAAATTACTGGCCCTGGATGCTGGCCGCTGTTGCACTTGTTGTTCTGGGTATCAGGCAGTATATCAGTACCGATGTCGGTCGATATAAGCTTGATCGGGGTAAATTTAAGATCCCTTATATCGGCGCTATTATTCACAAAGCGGTTCTGGCGCGTTTCTGTCGTTCTTTTGCACTGACCCAGCAGTCAGGTGTGCCTTTAATTCAATCCCTTGGTATGGTAGCCAATGCAGTGGGCAATAGTTTTGTATCAGAAAGGGTTGATCATATGCGTACGGGTGTGGAACGTGGAGATACCATTACCAATACTGCAACCGCCACGGGACTGTTTACCCCCCTGGTATTACAGATGATTGCAGTGGGTGAAGAAACCGGCCAGGTGGATGAAATGCTGACAAAAGTGGCTGAGTTTTATGAAGAAGAAGTGAATTATGAAATCAAGTTTTTAAGTGCTCAGATTGAACCTGCGTTAATCCTGATTATTGCTGGTATGGTATTAGTTCTGGCTTTGGGGATCTTTTTGCCCATGTGGGATTTAATAGGAGAATTAAAGTAAATTCATGTGAATAGCTATTGTTTTTGATGTATTGTGTTAAATGACTGGCATTTTTTCAAAATGCGACTATTATTAAAAAAATAGGACATATAAAGCTAAAGATCTTGTAATTTAGTACGCTAATAAGGATACATATTTTATTTATAGAGGTTTAAATAGTTCAGTAACTATTTAGGACGGGTATTTTAATGAAAACAATACAAACTAATGCTGGTTTTACTTTAATAGAACTGATTACCGTAATTTTGATATTAGGTATTCTGGCGGCAACCGCATTACCAAAGTTTATCGATGTAACAGATGATGCACATGTCTCTGCTTTTAAAGGCGTTTCCGGTGGTTTTGGTTCGGCTGTCGCTCTGGCTCATGCACAGTATATTGCCAATGGTCAGACGGTCGCAGGGCGTGTAGCCGGTTATGGTTCTAATACGGGTGATATTTATGCCAATTCCGATGGCTGGCCGGTTGATGACAACACCGCTACCTTAAATTGTGTGGATTTGTGGAATGCGCTGTTACAAAATCCACCCACACTGGATACCAATGCTGCTGCTGGCGGAAATTCAACCAGTGATTATGTTTATCGGACTAATGGTACAACTTACTGTTATTATTACCCGGTAGGAACTTTTAACTGGCAAGGGGTTAATGGTGGCGTTCGGGGGATATTACAATACTTTCCTGCCACAGGTCGTATTGCAACCATTGAACCGATTCCTCCTGGTTAATGAGTTGATTACTCCTGTGTACTCTCTGCTATAAGAGCTGGCACAGGAGTGATTTTATCACCCGCAATGATCACTAAACCTGTTCATAGGATTAAAGGGTTTACCTTAGTTGAACTCATTACCGTTATTTTGATTGTATCGATTCTGAGTGTTGTAGGCGCGTCAAAATTTCTGGGTAATTCCACCTTTAAAGACTCACAGGTTCATCAGGAACTGCTGTCAGCCTTTCGTTTTGCTCAAAAAATTGCTATAGCCAGTCAATGCCCTATCACTATTAGCTTAACTTCAAATAGTTATCAGTTGTCCTACTCTTCGCCCTGTTCTGGTAATGTAAAACACCCTGCTGATCAGAATGCCTTTTCTAAAACAGGATTACCTGTTGTTATCACCAGTAGTTCGAATACCTTTAGTTATGATGCTGCGGGAAACATGACGCCTGCTACTGGCGGTGTTATAAATATTGGCAGGTTTAGTATAACGCTGGAAGCGGTTACAGGTTTTGCCCATGAATAAGAACAATAATAAGAACAATAAAAAATTCATACAGGGTGTAACACTGATTGAACTGGTCATTTCTATCGTTATTATCAGTATTGCGGTGACTGGAATAATGATGTTATTTATAGGTACCACTAAAAGCAGTGCTGATCCTATGGTTCGGGCGCAGGCTCTGGCTATTGCTCAAAGCTATGTGGACGAAATTATTATGCAGCCGTATGTTAATGACGGCCCTACTTCCGGCAGGGCTAACTACAATGAAGTAGATGATTATAATGCCATAACGTCAGGCAGTGCTATAGAAGACCAGTTTGGAAATTCGATTCCGGCTTTAGCAGCCTATCGAGCTGAGGTTCAGGTGGAAAATTGTAATACTACTATCTGCAGTAATCCGTTTAATAGTATTAATGCCAAAAAAATAACTGTCAATATTAGTCATTCAGGTCTGGGTATTAAAATACCATTAACAGCTTATCGGACAGATTACTGATGCGTAAGCTGAACGGCTTTACTCTGATTGAACTGATTGTCACTATGGTGATAACGGTTATTGTTGCCTTGCTGCTGGTTAATATTATCAGTGTCCCTATGGAAGGTTACGGGGATATGAAACGGCGGGCAGAATTAGTGGATATTGCTGAAATCACCCTGCATAAAATGTCTCGTGAAATTCGTCAGGCACTGCCCAATAGTATTAAAATAACAAGTTCAGGTACGGTAACCAGCATTGCTTTTTTACATACAGTGGATGGCGGGCGTTATGCAGATAGTGGTACTAATATTTTTGAAGCCAATAAAACACTATCCAGCTTTAATATGAATAAAGCATTAAAAAATATTAATAATGCGGATGTTCAGTCCAGTACTTTTTATCTGGTTATTTACAATCTTGGACAAACCGGGGCAGATGCCTATCAGGGCAATAATATTACCCCTATAACCGGTTTACCTGTCAGCCCCGTTACAGCTATTGAGTTTAATGCCTTTAGTTTTCCCTTTAGTTCACCGGATAACAGGCTGATGATAGTAGATGAAGCCATCGCTTTTATTTGTGATGTGTCCAGCGGGCAGTTAAAGTTGTATCAGGGTTATAATTTTAGAGATGATCTGTCGGGAGGTAATTCAACACCTGTAGATAGTAGTTTGGGCAGCTTATTAGCCAATAAAATCACCGCCTGTGACTTTCAATATAATCCGGGTACACCCAGCAGGCCGGGCCTGGTGACACTGGAGCTTACAATTACAGACAATAATGAACGAATTAGTTTACTCAATCAGATACTGGTAGAGAATCAGCCCTGATGCAGATAAATAATAGAATAAAAAATAAAGGTTTTTCACTCCCCGGTGCCATATTTGTTATGGTCGTACTGGGGGGGATTGGTGTGGCAATGGTTACTTTAAACAGTACCACAACGACTACATCGGCATTGAGTATTGAGCAGGTTAGAGCCTATTATGCTGCTCAAAGTGCTATGGAACTTGCTATTGCTAAAGTGGTAGAAAATGATAAAAATAATACTGCTACTAAGACCAGTTGTGAAAATGTAGATGGTGTTAACTTTGTACTGGAAGGATTTAATATAGCGGTTAGCTGTGATGCTAACTGTACTAATATTAATAGCAATTGCTGTACAGATAATGCTGCTACAGGTAATTACTGCTATCTAAAACCCCGGATCAGCATAATTACCGTCACTTCAAGTAAACATAATAGCGGGGATATTTACTATGTGCATCGACAGTTGCAAACGACTATTTCCTATGATGGTTCGTAACGGCACTGCTAGTAAAAGTTAAACTATAATTATTATTGTGAATAAACTTTGTTATACAGTTTTTAGCTTGTGTTTGCTGATAATATCGGCAGCGGATAGCCTTGCTTATAATTTACTTGATCCTGCCAATGGCGCCCAAATTACTGCCATTAATAAACAGCTAAATAATTCTACCTGGGCCGCAGCAAATCTTACCGATGGTCTGCTAACAACCCGCTGGTTATCAAATCAGCAGGTGAATGATATTAATTTTATTTTTAATAACAATGCGGACACTGCCTGTTTTAATCGTGTGGATTTAACAAACTATGGTAACGATGATCGTTCCATTAAGCGCTTTATGCTGTTTCGTACACAGGATGATAGTCTGTCTACGGATACCGGATCTGACGGCTGGATTCCAGTTCCTGCTGACTTAAACCCTACAGGACCAATAAATCATCTCAACTGGGGACAGGGCGGGCGTTTAACCGCTGTTAATTCTCAATTAAACAGTACCACCTGGGCTGCCGGAAATATTCATGATGGAGATATTAGCAGCCGCTGGTTGTCTAATAAAGCCAATAATCAGCTTGAATTTGCCTTTGACACCAACTGGGATGGCAATGCTGATGATGCCATTAATATAAAACAGCTAAAAATATATAATTACGGTTCAAGCCGTTCGGTCAAATTATTTCAGATAGAAACCAGTAATGATGGTGTACACTGGAGCAAACTGGAAGTGCCGGGCAGTAATGCCAATGAGCCGGACTTTAATTTTGCCCTGCTCTGGCATGGGGCAAGCCTAAGTGCTATTAATAGTCAGCTTAATTCCACTACCTGGGCAGCAAAAAATATTCACGATGGTGATCAGAATACTCGCTGGTTAAGTAACAGGGGCAGCAATACTCTGGATTTTGTATTTGATGTGGATCTGGATGGTACTACTGGGGCAGACGGTGATATGGACGATCTGTTTACCCTGGAAAAATTTACTCTGCGTAATTATGGTGTTGATGATCGTTCCGTCAGATTATTTCAGGTTGAAGTAAAAACACTAAGCAAGCCGAACTGGACTAAGTTAAAAGTACCCGGTTCCACTTCAGGTACTCCTGATTATAATTTTGCATTAAATTCTCAGGGCGGAATACTGGAAAATATTGATAGTCAGTTAAATTCCACCACCTGGGCCGGGAAAAATATACATGATGGAGATGCCAATACCCGGTGGTTAAGTAATAAGAGTAATAACACCATAGATCTGGTGTTTGATGTGGATCTGGATGGAACCACCGGGGCGGATGGCGATCCGGATGATTTATTTACCATGGATAAATTTTATCTACGAAATTATGGTGTGAATGATCGAGCGGTCAGGCAGTTTCAAATAGAGGTAAAAACCACCACTGATCCGGGCTGGAAAAAAATTGCAGTTCCAGGTACGGGTGCCGGTCAGCCCGATTATAATTTTGTGCTTAGGGATAATGGTGGTCAACTGGATTTTATTGACAGTCAGCTTAATAATAGCAACTGGGCCGCTAGCAATCTGCATGATGGTGATCTGAATTCTCAATGGTTAAGT
>JALSUJ010000539.1 GCA_027071355.1 Gammaproteobacteria bacterium
GTGATCAGTACCGATATTCATGGTGATATTGTCGTCTTTAATCAGCTTGCTGAAGCACTAACCGGCTGGCCGCGCAAGATGGCAACAGGACAGAATATTGATGTAGTCTTTACTCTGTTAAATCGGACGGGTGAGGAAATTGAATGTAATCCAGCTGGTATCCTGGCAGCAAATGAAACCTTTCGTGATTATAATAACTTTGTACTGGTTTCTACCAACGGCAAAAAACATCCTATTGCTTTAAGCAAAGCCCTGATCAAAGATGAAAAAGGCGATATAAGTGGTGTGGTAATCGCGTTTCGGGATGTATCCGAGTTGCAGCGTAATCAGGAGGCATTACTAAATAGTCAGCAACGTTTCTGGTCTATAATGGAAAATATCGCTGATCCGTTATTTTTAATTAATGCAAAAAAAGAATTTGTTGAAGTGAATCAGGCGGCCTGTGGTGTATTAGGTTATACCCTGGAAGAAATGCTGCATCTGACTGTGGCAGACATTGAGATGACAGATAATGGCAATCTTTTTGATTCACTGAAACTGAATCACTCGGTTACCATTGCAGGTATTCATCGGCGTAAGGATGGTAGTGAATTTCCGGTAGAAGTTAGACTGCGTAAATTTATCTCCAGTAACGAGCCAATGATTGTGGCGCTGGCAATGGATATCAGCCACCGTAAACAGGAAGAAGAAGCTATAATAAAAGCCAGAAAACTGGAATCTATTGGTTTGCTAGCCGGTGGCATTGCACACGATTTCAACAATCTGCTGGGTATTATTCTGGGCAATGTTGATTTGGTACAGCGTTGCGCCGGTCTGCCGGACAAGGCGGAAAAATATCTTGCCAATGCTATCAGTGCCTCACGCCGTGCTACCGATTTAACGCGGCAATTACTCACCTTTTCCAAAGGGGGCGAACCGATTCAACAATCTGCGGATATTATGGATGTGATTCGTGATTCGACAGCATTCAGTCTGCATGGTAAAAATATCGAGGTGAATTACGATATCCCCGACGATTTATGGCGGGCAAATATCGATAGCGGGCAGATCAGTCAGGTCATTCAGAATCTGGTGATTAATGCCAGTCAGGCCATGGCGCAGGGGGGCAGGCTGGTTATTGGCTGTAAAAATACTGTGATCACTGATAATGATAACCCCGGTGAATTACTGCCGGGTCGATATATTCGACTAAAGGTAAAAGATACCGGCTGTGGTATTCCTGAAGATATTCTGCACGCTGTTTTCGACCCCTATTTCACCACCAAACAGCAGGGAAACGGGCTGGGCCTGGCCCTGACTTATTCCATTATTCGCAAACACGGTGGTGATATTTCGGTAAGCTCGGTGCCCGGGCAGGGGACGACATTTACCCTGTATCTGCCGGTGGCTGAAGCGGAGAATAACCGGCAGCAGACAAGCCCGACTCAGCATCAGGCAACAGCTCATGCGCGTATTCTGGTGATGGACGATGACGCAATGATTACTGAAATCAGCCAGGCCATGCTTGAGGATCTGGGCTATGAGGTTGTGCTGGCGGCAGAAGGTGAAACTGCGATACAGCGGTATCAGGAGGCAATGGTACAGGGCAGAAAAATT
>JALSUJ010000540.1 GCA_027071355.1 Gammaproteobacteria bacterium
GTATATCCATAGTATATACCATAATCCTTAAAAAATATATACTTACTATGTATCATGATATACCAGCTTTTCTTTGTTAAAAAAACGACCGTTTTCTTTACTATTTCAGCCAGGACTGAAAAGTCCTATAACCCCCCATTTTATAGTAAATATACTCAGTAAATAAATCTATGTTAATATACTAGCTTATTAGATGGGTTTCTTTACTATATACTGGGGACTGGTAGAATGTTAATCGGTTATGCTCGTGTTTCAACGGTTGATCAAAACCTGGGCCTACAAAAAGATGCACTTATTAACGCAGGCTGCGAAAAGTTCTTTGAAGATACAATCAGTGGAACAAAGGCCTCACGGCCAGGTCTTTCAAACGCCATGGATTTTGCACGACCAGGTGATAGTATTGTTGTCTGGCGACTTGACCGGCTGGGACGCTCATTAAAGGATCTGATTACACTAGTTAATAAACTCGATGAAAGTGAGGTAGGGCTGCAAAGTTTGCAGGAAGCAATTGATACAACAACCAGTGCTGGAAAATTAATTTTTCATGTATTTGGTGCGCTGGCTGAGTTTGAGCGCAATTTGATTGTGGAGCGAACAATGGCTGGTCTGGCTGCGGCCAGAGCGCGAGGAAGAAAAGGAGGGCGACCAAAAGCATTGAACGACGAGAAGCGTAAATTAGCTGTTAAGCTATACAATAAAAAAGAATGTACGATTACAGAAATTTGTGAAATGATGAAAATATCAAAACCTACGCTTTATAAATATATTGAAGATCAAGCCTAAGTTAAATAACATAGCCAACATTTTAAAACGAAATCGGCAGCGGTTATGCTGTAAGAAAATCAGCTTGTCTTCATGCCGTTTCCTCCTTCAATACCGGATGATTTTGCCCTGGGCGGTTAGTCTGTATGGATATAATAGTATCCATACATGCCAGTAGATTATTGCGGCGTTCGCCGGGGATTAAGGCCATGCATACGGCATACAAAAAAACAGATAAAATACAGGATTTATATTTAACCCATTATTTTATCGCTACTAATATATCGCTCAGGTTGTGCATCCAATGCCCTTACCAGTAGGATCTATTTCACAACGAAACCGACAAGGAATAACACATGAAAAAAATAGCAAAAAAAATAACCCTGGTTCTTTTTCTTATCACTGGCCTGGTGTTCACGGTACAGGTACAGGCCGGGGTGACTATGAGGCCAGTGATTAATCATCTTAAATATATCTGTGAACGTGGTAATGCAGAGGGGTGTAACAATCTTGGGATGATGTATTATAAAGGTACCGGCGTACGTCAGGATAGGCACAAAGCGGCTCAGCTCTTTAAAAAAGCCTGTGAGGGTGGGTATGCAAATGGGTGTTCTAATCTTGGGGGGATGTATTACAACGGTACCGGCGTACGTCAGGATAGGCACAAAGCGGCTCAGCTCTTTAAAAAAGGCTGTGAACGTGGTAATACAGAGGGGTGTAACAATCTTGGGATGATGTATTATAAAGGTACCGGCGTACGTCAGGATAGGCACAAAGCGATTCAGCTCTTTAAAAAAGGCTGTGAGGCTGGGGTTGCACTGGCGTGTATCAATA
>JALSUJ010000541.1:0-5687 GCA_027071355.1 Gammaproteobacteria bacterium
GGGTTGTATACACAGTTATGGGCAGTAACTGACAACCTGGGAACTTATCTGGAACAGTATTCTATTGGACAGGGTGAACTAACTGTATTGACTTCAACGGATATTTTCAGCAATGAAAACATAGAACTTTATGACCATGCACGACTCTTAATCGAACTGCTGGAACAAGCGGATCATGATGGTGAGGTCTGGCTGGTTTCAGTTGATGATATGCCAGCACTGTGGAGCTGGCTATGGCAACATGCATGGTATGTTATGTTTAGTTTGAGTCTGATGTTGTTATTCTGGTTATGGCGTTATCCCCTTCGCTTTGGGCCACAACTGAACGATGAAGCTATGCAGCGGCGCAGACTGATGGACCATATTCAGGCCAGCGGCTATTTTCGCTGGCATCATAAACAGTCTGCTCAGTTATTAGCTGCGGTGCAGGAAATGACCTGGGAAAAAATTCAGCAGCTGCATCCTGTGATACGACGTGAAAAACCGGAACAGGCTTATCGTTTGCTAGAAGAGATAACAAAAATAAAGCAGGCTGCCATTCGCAGGGCATTAAGTACAACGGGTGATATGAATGAGTCAGAGTTTGAAAACAGGGTAAAACTATTAGTTAATATCGGCAATAATTTATGAATAGAAATAATGTAATTGTTCAGCGTAATTTAAACTCCAATAGAGTATCAGTCTGTAAGGGCAGTGTTTCAGGGATGTACTTGAGCGTCCCCGGAAACACTGCCCTTACAGACTGATACGGGAATTCATACTGAATAAATACTAATAATCAATGGAATAAAATATGCAAAATGCGCAAGATATGACACAGATAACTCAGACGATACAGTCTGAAATTAGTAATGCGGTTATTGGTCAGACACAGGTTGTTGAACAGATTATTATTGCACTGATTGCCAGTGGCCATGTACTGCTTGAAGGTGTTCCGGGACTGGGTAAGACCCTCATGGTTCAGGCTCTGGCCAAAACCTTCAGTGGGGATTTTTCACGTATTCAGTTTACCCCGGATTTAATGCCTTCCGATGTTACGGGGCATATCCTTTATGATATGAAATCTGAAACTTTCAAAGTCAGAAAAGGGCCGGTTTTTACTAATCTGTTGCTGGCCGATGAAATTAATCGTGCACCAGCAAAAACTCAGGCCGCACTGCTGGAAGTCATGCAGGAGCAGCAGGTGACTCTGGAAGGCCGCTCAATGGCAGTAGGTCACCCCTTTATGGTGCTGGCAACCCAGAATCCAATTGAGCATGAAGGGACATACCCTTTGCCAGAGGCGCAGCTGGATCGCTTTTTATTTAAAATTCTTATTGACTATCCCCAGGATAAGGAAGAACTGGCACTGGTGCAACATACCACTGATCATAAGGCAGGAGATAAACTGGATGTATCCAGAGTCGCCCGTTGTGTGCAACCAGAAACCATCCTGAAGCTGCAAAAACAGGCGGCAGCGCTGCAAGTTGATGAGCAGGTAGTTCAATACGCAGTCAATGTAGCTCGTTCAACTCGTAGCTGGAATGGTATTGCCATTGGTTCCGGTCCCAGGGGCGGGATAGCCCTGGTTCGAGCCGCCCGGGCTCGTGCAGTAATGTATGGACGAGATTATATTACTCCGGATGATATTAAAGAAGTCACCCTGCCTGCTATGCGTCATCGGATTGTACTGTCTCCAGAAATGGAGCTGGAAGGTATGCATAGCGATAGAATTCTGGAAAATATTCTGGATAAGGTATCGGCGCCGAGACATTAAGCTGGTTCTGTCATTAACATTATGTTAAAAAATATCTCAATCTTTTTCTCTGCACTATTTATTCATCTACGGCCGGGAAAAAATCTTTTTGTGCTGTTGTTTATTCTGGCTCTAAGCGGAATTATTGTTGCATGGTATCCTTCAATACAGACAATATGGTGGGGAATTTTTGTCCTGTCATCAATTCTTGTCTTATGGGATGCGGTGCGAGTTTATGCTATGGAGATCCTTCAGGCAGAACGTGAAGTGCCGGGGAAAATGTCTCTGGGCCTCTGGCATGATATTACTTTAACGCTGCACTATAAAGCCGGGTTTTATGGCGCAGAACAGATTCATCTGTCACTATTTGATCATTATCCGGTGCATTGTGATGTGCGTCATTTACCCGTAAAAATGACATTGCATAGTGGACAATGGGCTAAAACACTCTATCAGGTTAAACCGCTGCAGCGGGGTAATGAATTGTTTGGCAGGGTTCAATGTCTGCTCCGTTCTCCCTGGGGATTGTGGCTTAGAAATACCTTTGTTGGAGAGTCATTTTCAACCATGGTTTATCCTAATTTTGCGGCTATTAGTCAATATTCTTTATTAGCCACAGAAAATCGCTTAAGTTTGCTGGGTATTAAAAAAGTACGTCGTCGTGGTGAGGGGATGGATTTTAACCAGTTACGAGAATATCGTGAAGGTGATTCATTGAAGCAGATTGACTGGAAAGCCACTGCTCGTTTGCGAAAATTAATTTCCAGGGAATATCAGGATGAAAAAGATCAGGAAATTATTTTTTTACTGGACTGTGGACGCAGGATGCGTTCTCAGGACGATGAACTGTCACATTTTGATCACAGTCTAAATGCAATGCTGTTGTTGTCCTATGTGGCTCTGCATCAGGGTGATGCGGTTGGCTTCAGGACTTTTGGTTACCTTTCACAGGATGATGCTCAGTCAGAGCGCTGGTTTGCTGCCAGAAAAGGGCTGGCAACTTTGCCGTTATTATTAAATCAGGTGTATGATTTACAGGCGGGTATGGCGAGTCCGGATTATACTCAGGCTGCCAGTCAGTTGCTGTTAAAACAGCGAAAAAGAGCCATGATTGTGGTGCTGACCAATCTTCGTGATGAAGACAGTCATGATCTGCTGAATGCTCTGCAATTGCTTAAACGTAAACACCTGGTGGTGCTGGCCAGTTTAAAAGAGCAGGTTTTAGATAAGCTTATGAACGCTCCGGTTAACAACTTTTCGGACTCACTATTGTTTGCTGCTAGCAGTGATTATCAGTTACAACGTAAACGAATGTTTGAACGGCTTTATGTTCATGGTGTGAATACTCTGGATGTGACGCCGGATAAACTGGCCATACAGCTGGTCAATCGTTATCTGGATATTAAGAGTAGTGGTAAGTTGTAAAAGCAGCGTTGAGTGCTGAGCGTTCAGGGTTTAGAAAGAGCCAGAGCTAAAGAGTTATTAACGAAGGAGATAGAGTGAAGGTTTCATTAATTGCTGCCATGGCTGAAAATAGAGTCATTGGGATAAACAATAAACTGCCATGGAAATTACCGGCTGATCTGGGCTGGTTTAAAAAAAATACTTTAAATAAACCCATTGTAATGGGGCGTAAGACCTGGGAGTCTCTGCCATTTAGACCTTTACCCGGACGTCTGAATGTTATTATAACCCGGGATAAACACTATCAGCCGGTTAATAGCAAAGGTTTAAATATTGAGGACAGTGCGGCAAAGAATATTGCAACGGCTGTTTCTGTGGAACAGGCCATTGCTGCAGCAGAAGCGGAGCATGCCTCTGAAGTGATGTTTATTGGTGGGGCCATGTTGTATCAGCAGGTACTGGATAAAGCCGATCATTTGTACCTGACCAGAGTTCATGAAAGTTTTAAAGGGGATGCCTGGTTCCCTGAAATTGATTTTTCACAATGGCGGGAGGTGTTTTGTGAGCATCATCAGGCCGATCAAAATAACCCTCATCAATATTCATTTTACATCTATCAAAGAGAGGCAGAGTAATTAATGGCTGTTGATCTTCAAGAATAGCCGGGTCAGGAATTATTTAAAATACTATCGCTGGAGGCTTTAATCGCTTCATCAATAATTGAATTGTTCCGAACAACAGAACTGATATTGCGGCGGAAAGTGTCACTTAAAACGGCCAGGCTAAATTCGACAATATGGTTATTTTGTGTCAGACAGTTAAACTGGGTTTTGTCATCACTGATCCAGGTGATTTTGGCTCGGGAGAAACGTGATTCAAAATGAAATTCAATCCAGTTATCGACTTCCAGTTGTTTGACCATCTCTGTATATCGGTCAGTGATAGTCTGAATTTTATAACCCTGAGTGGCCAGAAGGATAAGCTCATAGTCGGTTCTGGATACTTTACTATGCGGACTGGCGTGTTCATCAGCATCTGTTAAATCGGCGGGTGTAATAAACTGAATTTCATCTTCTTTTTCATGAATATTAACCGTATCGTGCTGTTCAGTTTCAATAACCATTTCTTCAATGGCATTACTACTGAGTTCTTCGGGTATTGATGTTTCTGCCTGAGACAGGTTTTCAATCTGAGCTTTATCTTCTGTAGCAGGGCTGTCAGCAGGTAAAGTTAGCACGCTATTATGCAGGATATCCAGATATTTGAGTAATTTAAGCTTCTGTTCAAAGGGCAAATTTATCAGAATTAATCCGTCTTCAAACTCCTGACGTACAACCGGAATTAAACGGGTCAGCCGTTTCTGTTCTACATCGGTCTTAGGAGGCAGGATACTATAAATAAGTGAACCGACAAAGACCTTGGCTTTTTCCCATTCATCTGCAGAATAATTGTCGTCAAAATAAGTATTCAGCATGACCTTTTTCCAGACCTTATTTAAAATCAGCAGCAGATTATCTGGAATGTTCCGGTTTTGAGTGTGGTACTGAATGATGGCTTTAATCTTTTTTTCAATCTGGGTTCTGGACGTAGGGCTTTTAATATTTGCCTGTTGTTTTCTATATTGAATAAAGCGTTTTAAATCATCATGCAGTTCAGAAAAAAAAGAGCTGTTGATCCGATCTTCCTGACTGGCCTGTTCAATGAGTTTATGCAGTTTTAAGTAGAGTGGATTATCCTGACTGTCTTCATCATCACCAATACCCAGTGCGGCATCTGCAAAATCCTCCAGAAACAGACGGGCAGGATGTTCACTACTATCAATAAATACATCATCTATTAATGACAGGTGAATAACAGGAATGGTCAGACGTCTGAACAGATGCACGGCGGTTGGAGAGAGATTTTTATTATTACAGATATGGTCAAAGAGTGTTTCAATCATCTCAATTAGAAACAGCTTTTTGTTTTTAAGTTCAGTATTATCAGAGGACTTGTCAATACCTGAAAAAACCTCTTCTCTGATCTGTTGAGAAATGGAACCTGTTGAATCAGTATCCTGGAAACTGGCAGGCGAATGCTTGATATTAGTAATGGCATCAATTAATTCATCGGTACTAACATCATACTGGTTAGCATAGGATGAGGTAATAAAGCTGGAGATCCCGTTATCCTGAGCCGTAAGATAACTCTCTCTGAGTGAACGTAAACTATTATCCTGAATTCCATAGTGTCCGGAACCACTATAACCCAATAGTGAGTCAAGTTGTGTTTGCTGATTATTTTCCGGTGAAACGGGTGGAATATTAGTAGCTGAAGAAGGTGTAGCCGGTATTGTGGGCTGCCCGGTTCGTGGTACCGGCGAAGGAATCCTGGAAGCAGCCGAGCCACTGTCACTATGACCGGGATTAGACAGGCGGTTAGCCAGATCCATTAAACGGCTGTTTAAGTTCTGCTGTCCAGTCCGGGTATCGGTGCTACTGGCCTGAGTATTCTGTACCCTGCTGTCAGTTAGCGGATTCTGGGTATTGCCGCCATTATTCTGAGACGG
>JALSUJ010000541.1:5697-20078 GCA_027071355.1 Gammaproteobacteria bacterium
TCCAGCTGGAGGATAGGGTGCTGTAGAGGGGGGGAGGCCAGCATCGGGAAGTGTCTCGGTATTATCTTCAGCAGCATTATCCGTTGTAGAATGATTATCCCGAGCCAGTTTGCGGATGAAATAATCAGGATCAATTTCAGGTAAAATACCTTCGTCAATCAGTATGTTATTTAATGTGTTTAACAATTCCGGCAACTGTTCGATCAGGAATTTTTCAAACAGCTCATACACTTCAATTCGTATGTCAGGGGTAAAATCAAAGAGATCCAGACTCTTACGGAACGCAGTCAGAATATTTTCTGCACTTATAGGGTTAGCGGAAATACTTTCATTACTCTGTTTTAATAATTCATAAATGCGAACTTCCAGGTGTTCAAAGGCTTCTTTATTTTGCTTATGAATTTTTTCAATCGCAGTTTCATACGATAAGCTGTCTTCCAGATCTCTGGTGGTCAGCAGATTGAGTGGATTTTTTTGAGTGTGGCTAATAGAATATAAATCATCATTTAGACTGGGGCTGATGGTATTGGTCTGAAAGTTATTTTTCAGAGATTCAAGAAATACAGGTACCGAATTACCACCGGAGGCACGGATACTGTGAATGGCAGAAAAACATTGCGTTTGAACACTGGTTACCGTTGATTTTTCTGCTTTAGTGACCAGCTTATCTGTTAATAACTCGGCAAAATCTGCTAATTTTTCAGAAAACCAGAATTCGGTGGTTTTATATAATTTACTGAGAATGGGATGAATAACTGGTTTCATATTATGAATTTAAAGTGAGGGACGATTAGTGCTTTTCCATAAAAAATAAAATGCCTGTCCAGCCAGCATAAAACCCAGTATTTTTAATAGTACGGAAGGGCTGACAAATTCCATTAATGTGCCTGCAGTGAGCAAATAAATAGCAATGGTAATAAAAATTTTTGCTTTATCCTGGGCTTTTTGTTTTTCGTTATTATCAATAATAAGTTCTCTAATTTTACTCATAATATTCCAATGTTTTACTAAATAATGTTTTGCTAATTAAGTCGTTATAAATCTGATTCTATCACACAGAATAGTAAGGAAAGTCCCCTTTTTTCCTCAGATAATAAAATGAATAGTAGCAGTTCATAGCAGAAAATTCCATGAACTGTTGTATTCCTTATCTCTTACTTTATATAAGAGCCAGGGGTTTCACATTCAACCGTTATAAATTCCGGCTCAGACTCAGAGCTGTCCAGACGCATGGCTGTTAGACTGCCACCCCAGAGACATCCCGTATCCAGAGCATAGACCTTGTCCTGGCTGGTGTGGCCAAAAAGTGTTGACCAGTGACCAAAAAGCAGATTTAGATCACGGCTTTTGCGTTCGGGTACCTCATACCAGGGAATATAGCCTTCTTTCTGGCTGCCGATAACTCCTTTATCTTTAAAATTAAGTTTTCCAGAGGGTTTACAATAACGCATGCGGGTAAAGCTATTGGTGATAAAACGCAGCCGATCCCAGCCCTGTAAATTATCCTGCCATTTGCGGGGCTGATTACCAAACATATGTGCTAGAAAATCAGGGTATTGATCACTGCATAGTACCTGTTCCAGCTCATGGGCACATTGCTGTGCCAGTGCTAAATCCCATTGCGGAGGCAGACCGGCATGTATCATGGTATACCCCAGCTTTTCATCATGATGCAATAAAGGCTGACAGCGTAGCCAGTCAATCAGATCCTGGCGATCAGGGGCATTAAGAATATCATCCAGAGTGTGGTGTCTGATTTTTTTACTACCTTCGGACAACGCCAGTAGCGTTAGATCATGGTTGCCCAGTACGGTGACGGCTTTATCGCCGAGATTTTTTACAAAGCGCAGTGTTTCCAGAGATTTGTCTCCCCGGTTGACCAGATCGCCGGCAAACCAGAGGGTATCTTTATGCTCATCAAAAGAAATTTTTTCCAGCAGAAATTCCAGTGCATCAAAACAGCCCTGAATATCACCAATGGCATAAGTGGCCATAAAAACAAACCTTAATAGTTAGTCAATTATAATCAGTTGGGATAAGATAATAACACTAAAAAGCGGCCACTGTCAGATTGAGATATGCAAACTATGAATAATCAGAATGTAACGACAATGATACCAGCAGAACTTCAGGAGCAGATGGGCAGAACCAGAGAAAAGTTTTGTGAAACCATTGCGGCCACTACCCTGGAGCAAATATCTGAACAGCAGCTGCAGCGCTGGATTAAAGTACTGGTTTGCAGTGATTTTGTCGAGCGGCAGTTTATCCATCATAAACAGGCTATAGCACTGCAATGGGAGGCAGGTTTATATCATCGCAGCTTAAAGGCTGATGAGATAGCTCAGTTACTGACTGAAGCCCTGCAGCCAGTGGAGAATGAACAACAGCTGTATCAGGTATTGCGTCAGTTTCGCAACCAGCAGATGGTGCGGATCAGCTGGCGTGATATTAATGAACTGGCCGCATTAAATGAAGTGTTAACGGAACTGACCGAGCTGGCAAATTGCTCTATTCGTCAGGCGCTGGACTGGCTGGAGAAAAAACAGCAGGATGAACTGGGCGTGGCTCTGGACAGTCAGGGCAATTCCATGCCCTTAATTGTAATAGGCATGGGTAAGCTGGGAGCCTATGAACTGAATTTTTCCTCTGATGTGGATCTGATTTTTGCTTTTGCGGAACATGGGCAGACGGTCAACGGACCTCGTAGTATCAGTCATAATGAGTATTTTATTAAACTGGGGCAGCGCTTAATTAAGGCACTGGATCAGCAAACTGCAGATGGCTTTGTGTTTCGTGTGGATATGCGTCTTCGGCCGTTCGGGCAAAGCGGTCCCCTGGTTGTGACCTATGATGCCCTGGAAGGATATTACACTGCGCATGGTCGTGAATGGGAACGTTATGCCCTGATTAAAGCACGGATTATTACCGGCACAGAAACCGACCGTGAATATTTGCGTTCCTTATTAATTCCTTTTGTTTACCGGCGCTATATTGATTTTAGTGTGTTTGAGTCACTGCGGGAAATGAAGGCTATGATTGCTCATGAGGTGAAACAGAAAAAGAAGGAACATAATGTCAAATTAGGTGCCGGGGGTATTCGTGAAATTGAGTTTCTGGCTCAGGCTTTTCAATTATTACGCGGCGGTAGAGATAAACGTCTGCAGGAACGTCAGGTGCAGAAAGTACTGGTTTATCTGGGGGAGCAAAATTTATTACCGGAATTTGTGGTCAGCGAATTATTACATGCCTATGACTTTTTAAGACGTACAGAGCATAGAATTCAGCAGATAAATGATCAGCAGACGCATAATCTTCCTGATAGTGATTACCCGCGGGCACGTATTGCCTATGGTATGGGTTATGCGGACTGGGATAGTTTTGCTGAGGATTTACAGACCATCCGTAATACCGTACAAAATCATTTTGAGCAATTATTTCAGGCCCCGCAGGCGCAGGATGGTGACAATGCCGCTGATGAAGTACAGGGGATCTGGCACGCCAGTTTAAGTGCTGAGCGTTCAGCCGCGATCCTGAATGAGCTGGGTTATTCCAATGGTAAAGAAATTGTACGACTATTGAAAAGTTTCCGGGATTCACATCATTATAAAAAAATGTCCAAAGAAGGCAGTACCCGTCTGGATCGTTTAATGCCCTTGATTTTAAAATCTGTGGCCGGGGTTGAAAACAGTGAAATCACGTTTAAACGAATTATGGCGCTGATTGAAAGTATCTGTCGTCGTTCAGTGTATTTATCTTTACTGGTAGAAAATCCTCTGGGGCTGTCACAACTGGTTAAACTCTGTTCTGCCAGTTCCTGGATCACCCGCCTGCTCAGCCGTCATCCGGCGCTGTTTGATGAACTGCTGGATCCCCGTATTCTCTACGCCCCTCTGAATCGTGAGCACTTATTTAAGGAACTTGAAAGCAGAATGCAGACTGTTCCATTATCGGATCTGGAACAGAGAATGGATGTATTGCGCTATTTTAAGCAAAGCCATGTGCTGCGGGTGGCAGCTGCCGATGTAACTAATATCATCCCTTTAATGAAAGTGAGTGATTACTTAACCTGGATAGCCGAAGTTATCTTACATTTTGTTTTGCAAACCGCCTGGCATGATATGCTCAGTCGCTATGGTGAACCCCGGATTAAAGACCAGAATGCAGCCTGTTCTGAGCAGACACCACCCTTTGGCAGCGGCTTTTTTATGCTGGGTTTTGGGAAGCTGGGGGGGATAGAACTGGGATACAGCTCAGATCTGGATATGGTTTTTCTGTTTTCAGATGCCTATAACGGCGGTATGACGAATACGCAGGGATATGAGCAGAGTAAAACGGTGGATAATTTGCAGTTTTTCTCCCGCCTGTCCTTAAGAATTATGCATATCCTGCAAACCCAGACACCTGCGGGAACACTTTATGAAGCTGATATGCGCCTGCGGCCCAATGGCAATTCTGGCCTGATTGTGAACAGTTTTAAAGCTTTTAAGGAATATGAACTGGAAAAAGCCTGGACCTGGGAACATCAGGCTCTGGTCAGAGCCCGATTTGTGGGTGGAGATGAGCGTCTGATAACAGACTATCAGAATATACGCCGAGAAATACTGATACTGAAGCGTGATGCTGGAACCCTGCAGCAGGAAGTCAGGGATATGCGCAGCAAAATGCGCCAGTCTCTGGCTAAAAAACAGCCGGGCATTTTTGATATTAAACAGGGGCATGGCGGTATTGCCGATATTGAATTTATGGTCCAGTACCTGGTGTTAAAAAATGCCGCCCAACACCCGCAATTACTCACCTGGACAGATAATATCCGCATTCTGGAAACCCTGGCAGAAACCGGTATTTTAGCTCAGTCAACGGTTGATGAGCTAAGCCGCTGCTACCGTCAGTTCCGGGCTCGTCTGCATCAACTCAGCCTGCAGGAAGTTTCCGGGGTGGTTGCAGAGGATGAATTTGAACAGCAGCGCAATAAAATTCAGCAGTACTGGAAAGAGATTATGGAGTAAACTATATGGCCGATCTGTAGCAGACGATTCCCTCTCCCAGAGGGAGAGGGAATATGTTGGCAGATCAATATCATCACATTTCTTTCATCCGCCTCATAGTGTAGAATACATGGTTTGTAATTCAGATTTATCAAGGAGTTCGCTTATGTCGATGGCTGACCAAGACGGGGTCATCTGGTTGGATGGAGAAATGGTTCCCTGGCGGGAAGCTAAAGTGCATGTTTTAACTCATACATTGCATTATGGTATGGGTGTATTCGAAGGTGAACGAGCCTATATGACGGACCAGGGGACGGCCATTTTTCGTTTAAAAGAGCATACGGATCGATTATTCCGCTCTGCGCATATTCTTAATATGCCTATGCCCTTTGATAAAGATACTATTAATACAGCAACTAAAGCCGTGGTAGCGCAGAATAATCTGGATTCTGCCTATATCCGCCCCATGGCTTTTTACGGCAGCGAAGGTATGGGGCTGCGTGCAGACAACCTTAAGACGCATGTCATGATTGCCGCCTGGGAATGGGGGGCTTATCTGGGCGCTGAAAATATGGAAAAAGGTATTCGGATCCGTACCTCCTCCTTTACCCGTCATCATGTCAATATTACCATGTGTAAAGCCAAAGCCAATGGTAATTATATGAACTCCATGCTGGCCTTGCAGGAAGCTCTGACCGATGGCTATGATGAAGCACTATTGTTAGATGTTGAGGGTTTTGTGGCAGAAGGTTCAGGCGAGAATATTTTTATTGTTCGTAATGGTAAAATTTTTACACCGGATCTGACCTCAGCACTGGAAGGCATTACCCGGGATACTATTTTTATTCTGGCGGCTGAACTGGGCTATGAAATTATTGAAAAACGTATCACACGGGATGAAGTCTATAGTTCAGACGAAGCATTTTTTACCGGTTCTGCAGCAGAGGTAACCCCTATTCGTGAACTGGATAATCGTTCAATTGGTAATGGTTCTCGTGGTCCGATCACCGAACAGTTACAAAGCATGTACTTTGATCAGGTTTATGGTCGTCGGGAACAATACCCTGAGTGGCAGACTTTAGTTAAAGGTTAAAGGTTAAAGGTTAAAGGTTAAAGGTTTTAGGTTTTAGTTGAATAACCGGCCAATAATATTATCAGGAACAAATATGGACAATGCAGCAATAGAAGAAATAGCGCAAGATCTTGCCACTCCTAATTCCAGTAATCGATATGAACTTAAAGAGTCTGATCTTCCGGCTCATTGTCCTATGCCGGGTATGAGCCAGTGGAATTCGCATCCACGAGTGTATCTGCCCATTAAGGAAAATGGCGGTAAAGCCAAATGCCCGTATTGCGGGGCAGAATACCTGCTTAAATCCTAGCCAGCAGATAATCACTTGACCAGGAGTACTCGTAAGATCCTTGTTATCGGCCCTTCCTGGGTGGGTGATATGGTAATGGCACAAACTCTGTTTATGCTACTCAAGCAGCATCAGCCTGAAGTGCAGATTGATGTGATGGCTCTGGGCTGGAGTGGTGCTTTACTGGCGCGTATGCCGGAAGTCACCAGGTTTATTGATATGCCGCTGGGTCATGGTGCCCTGCAGCTTAAACTACGTTATCAATTAGGTCGTGATTTACGTCAGTACGCCTATGATCAATGCATTCTGCTGCCTAATTCTCTTAAATCAGCCTTAATTCCTTTCTGGGCAAAAATCCCTCAACGAACCGGCTATACCGGTGAACTGCGTTATGGCCTGCTGAATGATATTCGGACACTGGATAAGTCCCTGCTGACCATGACGGTGCAACGTTTTGCTGCTCTGGCCTATGCTGCAGAGGATATGTATCAGGCTTCGTACAGATCACTTGAAGCTATACCCGTGCCTGAATTAAAGGTCATGCCCGAACAGGTGGATAAGGCGCTGAGCAAGTTTCAGCTGACCCGGAACCGTCCCGTGCTGTCTCTTTGTCCGGGTGCCGAATACGGGCCTGCCAAACAATGGCCTGCCAGACATTATGCCCGGCTGGCCAGCGATAAAATACAACAGGGCTGGCAGGTGTGGATTTTCGGTTCGCAGAAAGATCAGAGTATAAGCAATGAGATCCTGACATTAATTAATGATCCTGCAGCAATAAATCTTAGCGGCAATACTGAGCTGGCAGAAGCCATCGATTTAATGTCTGTCAGTCAGATGGTGGTCAGTAATGATTCAGGGTTGATGCATATGGCGGCTGCTCTGGGGGTCGCTGTAGTCGGTGTATATGGTTCCAGCGATCCAAATTTTACTCCGCCGCTGGGCAATAACAGCCGGACGGTCAGTCTTAATCTCGATTGCAGCCCCTGTTTTAAACGAACCTGCCCTCTGGGTCATACCGACTGTCTGGAAAAACTGCAGCCTGAATCTGTTCTGGATGTGCTGGAACAGCTTCATCATCAATCTTCAGCACCGGTCAGTTCGTCTTGATCCGCTGTTTGATAATAAAAACGTCTTCGCTGGGAGATGTGGTACACACGCTGCCGGCTCTGACGGATGCGCTGCTTGCACTGGATGGTGATATTCAGTTTGACTGGGTTGTAGAAGAAGCTTTTGCTGAAATACCATCATGGCATCCTGCGGTAAAGCAGGTTATTCCAGTGGCAATACGACGTTGGCGCAAACAACCGTTTAAAAGCTTTTTTTCTGCACAATGGAAACGTTTTAAACAACAGCTCAATGCATCTCAATATGATTATATTATTGATGCGCAGGGCTTATTAAAAAGTGCCTGGCTGACCCGCTTGGCCAGAGGAACAAGTTATGGACTGGATAAATATTCTGCCCGTGAACCGCTGGCCTCACGTTTTTATCAGAATACTATTGGGGTAGAAAAAAACCAGCATGCGGTGGAGCGGGTGCGGCAGTTATTTGCTGCTGTTCTGCAATACACTCTGACGGATAAAATTGACTATGGGATCCAGCAGGGCATTAAGGAGTCAGAGCCTGCTCACAGCTACTCCTCTCCGGCGGTATTATTTTTTCATGGTACCACCTGGGCCACCAAACACTGGCCAGAAATTAGCTGGCATCAATTAGCACAACAACTGGTCAAAAATAAATGTCTGGTTTATTTACCCTGGGGATCAGAAGCTGAGCGGCTGCGAGCTGAACGTATTAAACAACAGGTCAGTGATCCTCAGCATATTATTATTTTACCTGCCATGTCGCTGACTGAAATTATGCATAAACTGACAGAAGTCGACGCAGTGGTTTCTGTGGATACCGGACTAGCGCATCTGGCTGCTGCACTGGATAAGCCTCAAATCACTCTTTTTGGCCCCAGCAATCCGGGTTTAACCCGGCCTTATGGTCAGAACCAGCATTATCTTCAGGTTGACTATCCCTGTCGTGCCTGTATGAAAAAAAATTGTGACAAGACAGAAACGGATAATAGCGGCAATATTATTCAGCCTGCCTGTTTTTTCAGCTTAAGTCCTGAAACCGTGATGGATAAACTCCAGCCATTATTGGGCAATATCAATAAATGAAAATTGCCTTTGTATTATTCAAATATTTTCCCTTTGGCGGTCTGCAGAGAGATTTTATGCGCATTGCCAGTTTATGCGCGGATGCAGGACATGAGGTCCGGGTCTATACTCTGTCATGGCAGGGGGAGCGGCCTGCGGTTTTTGATATTAAACTGCTGGATGCAAAGGCCCTAACTAATCATAAGCGTTATCAGCGTTTTGAAAATCAGGTCCAGAAGGATCTGATAAAGCATCCAGTTAATATACTGGTTGGCTTTAATAAAATGGCTCATCTGGATGTATACTATGCTGCCGATGCCTGTTATGCAGAAAAAGCACATAAGCTGAGAGGTCGTTTATATAGAATGGGCAGTCGTTATAGCTATTTTTATCATAATGAAAAAGCGGTCTTTGCAAAACACTCCAGGACTGAAATTTTAATGATTTCTAATGCCCAGAAAGCGGTCTTTAAAAAATATTATCATACCCCGGATGAACGTTTTCATTTATTACCGCCGGGTATTTCAAAAGATCGAAAAGCACCGGAAAATGCCGCACAAATACGAGCCTCATTTCGTAAACAACTGCAAATACCCGAGCAGGATTTATTATTGCTGATGATTGGTTCAGGTTTTAAAACCAAAGGGCTTGATCGTGCCCTGATAGCGATGCAGGCTTTAGAGTCCTCTCTGCGTCAAACAATACATTTTATTATTATTGGTCAGGATAACCCGAAAAAATTTACTCGCTATGCACAACAACTGGGCCTGGGAGAACAGGTACAGATCCTGGCCGGCAGAGATGATATTCCAGCGTTTTTACTGGCAGCAGATGTACTGATACACCCTGCTTATAATGAAAATACCGGTACGGTATTGCTGGAAGCTATGGTGGCGGGTTTACCGGTTCTGGTGACGGATATCTGTGGCTATGCTCATTATATAAATGAAGCAGATGCCGGTATTGTACTGAATTCTCCTTTTTCTCAGGATCAGTTAAACCACTCTCTCAGTCGAATGTTAAGTGATTCCTCAGACAGAGAACTATGGCACAACAATGCTCTGGAATTTTCTCAAAGTGCGGATATATATTCCATGCCCGAATCTGCTGTACAGTTAATTGAACAATTTGCTGAGCAAAAAAAACAGACGAAAGGTGATATAATACATGCAGTCTGAACTGATACCGGTTTTTCAGAAATACTGGCAGGACCAGGATCTTTTTATTGCCGTAGAGCAATTACAGGGCGAGGTGTTTCGGGAACTTGAGGCCCGTAGAACGCTGCGTTTTCAACTGCAGGGGAAAAGTTACTTTATTAAAATTCATCGTGGTGTGGGCTGGTTTGAAATCATAGAAAATCTGTTACGCTTTCGTCTGCCGGTGCTGGGAGCCAGAAACGAGTATCAGGCTATTCGGCGGCTTGAGGAATTAAATATTGATACCATGACCATTTGCGGTTATGCGCAGCAGGGTCTTAATCCGGCCAGCCAGAAATCTTTTATTATTACTGAAGATCTGGTCAATACCATCAGTCTGGAAGACTTTTGTGAATCATGGGACGAAAATACACCGGACTTTCGTCTGAAACAGGTATTAATTAAGAAACTGGCGAATATTAGCCGTGTCATGCATAATAATGGCATTAATCACAGGGATTATTATATCTGTCATTTTTTACTGGCATTGCCATTACCAGCACATGAACAACTGAATGAAGACTCGGTAAAAGTCTCCTTAATCGACTTGCACAGAGCACAGCTAAGGGCCGCAGCAACACCTGCACGCTGGCGTATCAAAGACATTGCCAGTTTATACTTTTCAGCTATGAACACTGGCCTGACTCAACGGGATTTATTTCGCTTTATGACAATCTATCAGGGCAGTAGTTTGCGGCATACTCTGCGCTCAGAGTTCTGGCAGCAGGTCAGCAGGCGGGCAGATAAATTAATGGATCGAAAGCAGCGTAAGGGTGATTCGATTTAAAACAGACTTAAACCTGGAAATATTAATAATAGGAAAGATTTATGACAAGTGGTTTTAATGACGACAGAATCAAGTCGTCACTGGATAAAGCAGAAGATTATACAACGCGTAGAGAGGCCAAACATAAGGCTGAGATGAATCTGGTTAAAAAAGCGTTTTTAAGTCTTAATAATGTAAAAAAAGTTTTAGATGCACCCTGTGGTATTGGGCGCGCTACCTTTCTATTAGCTGAAATGGGTTATGATGCGACAGGTATTGATGCCGGTGAAGGGGCCATTATAAAGGCTAAAGAGCTGGCGGCTAAAGATAATATTCAATGTATACTCAAGGAAGACAATCTTAAAAAAACATCGTTTGAAGACGATACTTTTGATGCTGTGCTGTGCTTCCGTTTTTTTCATCATCTGTTAACTGCGGAGGCACGGCAGCACCTGGTGGATGAACTGACTCGAATTTCAAATCAGTATGTTTTAGTTTCTTATTTATCACCGGTTTCAGTGACCTCCTGGAAGCGTAGTTTACGGGTAATGCTCGGGGGTAGAAAATCTAGCCAGGAAACGACCCCCTTAAGTGAGATAGAAACTTATTTTGATCAGGCTGGTTATGAACTGGTTAGAGATTTTGCACAGACACCCGTTCTGCATACTCTACATCTGGCTGTGTTTAAATCCAAAGCCGGTTAATAGCGTGTATGTTTAATTTTCTATTCTCAAAAACACTGCAGTGGCATATTGTGCCTGAATATCAGGGTACAAAAACGGCCGACCTGCTGAAGGACTTTAATGAGGTCTATAATTTTGAGGGAGAATATATCGAAGGTAAGGTGTTTAAGATCTGCCTGGATAATAAACATTATTATCTAAAAAAATACGCCCGATTCAAACGGCTATTACCCCGCTTTATCAGTTTTAGTAAAGTTAAAATGGAGTGGAAAAATTTACTCTGGTTTAAAAAAATTGGCGTGCCGGCAGCCCGCGTGGTTGCCTATGGCGAAGAACGAAAAGGAATTGTAGTTCAGCGGGGTGTTTTGATTACAGAAGAACTGGAAAACTGTTTTGATCTGGTTCATATTGCCAACAAAAAGCCTGAACTGTTAAAGCAGAAAAAATGGTTGTCTCAGGTCAGTCATCAGCTGGCAGAGATCACTCAGAAACTGCATGCTCATCACTTTGCTCATAATGACCTCAAGTGGCGTAATATAATGGTGGATACTCATTCAGAATCACCGCAGCTTTATCTGATAGACTGTCCGGCAGGTATGAAATGGTATAAACCTTTTTTAGCGTATCGCATCATCAAGGATCTGGCCTGTCTGGATAAACGGGCTAAATACGAATTAAGCAGAACACAAAGGCTGGCATTTTACAAAGACTATGCACAATGTGAAAAGCTTGATAAGCAACATAAAAAACAGATCCGGAATATTTTAAAGTTTTTTCATGAGCGCGAATAAAACTGGCGGACGTCAGTCAATAGCACTTAAACCCTCATTACTTTTTCAAATGGGGCGTACAATACCTGTACCATTCCAGATAGCTGTTACAGCGGAAGATAAACAGGAACAAACCGCGCTTAATTGTACCGATATATTAAGACTGCTTCCTCAAAGGCGTATCGTCTGTAAAACAGATTATCAGAACGGGCCTGCTGTAGTAAAAATTTTCTTTCAGCCAGATAAAGCTCAACGAGATTATCTTGATGAATTGCAGGGCTATGAACGTTTAATAAAATCAATGCTGCTAACACCAGAAGTATTATCTTATGGCAGGCTTGAGGAGGGTGATTCCAGTCATAAGGGCTGGTATGTTTTATATGCATATATTGATGCAGCCTTTTCTCTGCAGGATGGCATTGCTTTAAAACCCGATATACAATCCGGGCTTTATATAAAACAATTATTAGAGCTTATAGCAAAGATGCATAATGCTCATGTTCAGCAGATAGATCTGCATCTGAATAATTTTCTGATAGACCGTCAGCACGATAAAATTTATACCATTGACTGTGGCGATGTGTCTGATTTAAGCAATGCTTACGCACAATTATCCACCCAGATACATAAAAATCTGGCCGATATATTATCCCAGCTGCCGATTATATACGATCAGTTTACGAAGGAATTTGTTGAGCTATATCAGCAGCATTTAGAACTTGATATAACGATCAGTAAAAAACAGATACATCGTTCCATGCAGCAATGGCGGCACTGGCGGATTAGAAAGTTTTTAAAAAAAGCATCCAGAAACTGTACAGAGTTTTGCTATGTAAAAACCTGGACACTTATGAAAGCCTTTCACAGAGATTATTCCAGCAGCCCCTGGGTAAGTTTATATGCCAGACTGAATGAACAGGTTGAACACTCCAGACGTTTAAAAGATGGCAACACTGCAACGGTTGCACTGACTGAATGTGCTGAGCGGAAAGTGGTCATTAAGCGTTATAATATTAAAAGTTTTCGTCATCGTCTAAGCCGTTTCTGGCGGCCCTCACGAGCCTGGAAGACCTGGCAGAATGCACACCAGCTTAGTGTGTTAGGTATAAAAACACCTAAGCCCATTGCCGTTGTTGAACAGCGTTTCGGCTGGTTCCGAAGCAGAGCTTTTTATGTCAGTGAATATGAACCGGCTGAGGATGCTCTGTCAGAACTTGCTCAGCTGGAAAAACTATCCGATACCTGTATTGAAGATTTTGAGCAATTATTTTGTGCAATGATCTTTTCCAGAATGTCACATGGTGATCTAAAAGCCAATAATATATTAATGACCGATCAGGGGCTGACTTTAATAGATCTGGATGCCATGACTTTTCACAAGCAAGCAGGTTCATTTAAACGAGCGTTTAACAGAGATGTAAAACGGTTTATGAAAAACTGGTCTGTAGACAGTAAAGTATATAGTCAATTTGAAGAATTGATATCTCGACTGCCCTTATAAAATTAATATGTATTTATTCAGCGTGGTTTATGCTGAAGTAGTTACGTTAATATCAGGTTTTTGTCAAAATAAACAATGCGTTTTTCTATAATATTCCTGGTTGAACTGGCAGAATTAATATTATGACACTTAACCTGTTGTAATACTGTGTTATTATAAGCGCATTTTCAGGAACGACTATCAGGTAAATTGTGACTAAACAGGAACAATCAGGATTACAGATTTATATCCGCTTATTGACTTATATGAAGCCATACTGGCAATTATTTGTCCTGAGTATAATTGGTTATGTCCTGTATTCCAGCTCTCAACCCCTGCTGGCTACTATGGCGGGCTGGCTGGCAGATGCTGTTTATACCCGTGATCCACAGGCTGTTTACCTGATCCCCTTATCCCTGCTGGGTATTTATCTGATGCGGGGCATCGGCAGTTTTGTGGGCAATTATTTCCTTGCCCGGGTATCTTTTTCTATTGTGCGTGAATTACGCAATGCGGTCTTTGATAAACTGGTTTATCTGCCCAATCGTTTTTACGAAAAAAACACCTCCGGTCATCTGATTTCCTTAATTACTTTTAATATCACTATGGTAACCCGAGCTGCAACTGATGCGATAAAAGTACTGGTTCGTGAAGGTATTGCCGTTGTTGCTCTATTAAGTTATCTGTTTTATTTAAACTGGGAGTTATCCCTGGCTTTTGTTGCAGTAGCTCCTCTGATTGCTTTTATTGTCAGTTTCGCCAGTAAGCGGTTTAAAAAATTAAGTAAAAAAATTCAGGTTTCCATGGGCGATTTAACGCATGTATCCTCGGAAGCCATAAACGGCTATAAGGAAGTAAAAAGTTTTGCCGGGCAGAGTTTTGAGAAACGGCGTTTTCATAAAGTTAACAAAAATAATTTTGCCCAAAATATGAAGTTAATTATGACTTCAGCTGTGAATACACCGGTATTACAGATGATTGTGGCTTTTGCTC
>JALSUJ010000542.1 GCA_027071355.1 Gammaproteobacteria bacterium
TTCCAGCTTGGCCTCAAATCGCTCAAACAGGGTAAAAGCATCAGCAGTCCCTCCGGCAAAGCCGGCAATGACTTTATCATGAAATAATCGACGAACTTTACGAGCATTACCTTTCATAATGGTATTGCCCAGAGAAACCTGACCGTCACCACCAATCACCACCTGATTACCCCGGCGAACAGAAAGAATCGTTGTGCCTCTATATTGTTCCAAAATAATGTTCCTGCTTATTTTTGATTACTTTGACATAAGGTTTACTTATAATAAAATCAAGGCTTAACTTTAAATTTATAACCTATATTCTTTGTGTTAAGGAAAACAATGCAGAAAGTTAATTTCCCCTATGCCTACAAACTGGCAATCTCCATGATTGTACTGATTGTATCAGGAATGCTGGCTCTGGGAGCTCTGATCATTCGGGATCAGAATCAATTACTTGAAAAACAGATGCATTCTTATGCCAATATTCTAATACGTCAACTGGCCACTTCTGCTACAGAATCCTATCTGACCTCCGATACTCTGGATCTTGATGTGCTGGTAAAGAACCTGTCCCGACATTCAGAAATACAGGGGATCGCATTTTATTCTGATGAAAAACAGCCTATTAGCAGTAAAGGCCTGTTACCTTCTATCAGCAGATTTCCGGCTATCGAGAACAACATTGCAGCACTGCAATGGAATAGCAATTTATCATTTATTGGTGATGTGGTATATGACGGAGTCACTATTGGATATGTGGTTCTAACCTTTGATCAAAGTCTGTTTACCAAAGCCCGCATTAAAACCATGTACACTATTATGCTCACAACCATTGTACTGATCATTCTAACGGTTTTATTTGCTTTTATACTGGGTAAACGCCTGTCAAAACCCATTGAAGAACTGGTTAATGCCAGCAATGCTATTTCCAGAGGCAATTATAAAATCCGCTTTGACGAACGGCGCAATGACGAATTTGGCATATTAATGGAATCGCTTAATATTATGGCTGACGGCCTGTTAAAAAAAGAATCCGTAGAAAAAGCCTTTTCACGCTATGTTTCCCCCCAGGTGGCACACAAGGTTTTGAATAATCTTGAAAGTATTAATCTGGGCGGCCAGCAGGTGGATGCCAGTGTTTTATTTGTAGACATGATTGGCTATACCCAGTTATCAAAAACTATGGAACCGAGTAAAATTACTCAGATCCTCAATGAATATTTCTCCTATATTGCCCAGGCCGGACAGATTTATAATGGTCATGTTGATAAATATATCGGGGATTGTGTCATGCTGGTATTTGGCGTACCTGAACAGTCAGAGCATCATAGTTATCAGGCCGTCTCCTGTGCGTTACTGATTCAGCGTTTAATCATCACCCTTAACCAGCAGAAAAAACAGGCGGGGCAGCATACTATTAATTTCCATATTGCGGTTAATAGTGGTTTAATGCTGGCAGGTAATATGGGATCTCAGCAGCGTATGGAATATACTGTTATTGGCGATGCAGTCAACCTGGCTTCTCGTATTGCCGGATGTGCTCATAATAATGAAGTGATCATTCCTGACACCATGCTCAAGCGTCCCGGTATTAAGGATAAATTCACCTTTAAGAAAAAAGACTGCTTAAAATTAAGAGGCCATGATCAACCGGTTTCACTATTCCAGGTAATCGGCTGTAAAAATAAGGCCCAGAATCATTTAACCAAAAATATGGACAAATTGATTAACCATGATTTCAATAAAAATTAATACCTTATTGACTCATTTTTTTATTTTGACACTGATTCTTTCCGGCCTGAGCGGATGCAGCACTTATATTGCCGCCAAACAGGATGATGTACTGACACAAATAGATGTCTGGGCATCCGAAAATGAATATGGCAAAGCCTTTGAAACCCTGCGCTATGTCAAAAAAACCCACCCCCAGTATCAGAGCCTGCAGCAGCGACAAAAATTACTACTGAGTGAAGCCCATGAATATGAGCAGAAGATTCAGCAAACCATTATCCGTTTAATTGACGAAAACCGCTGGGCTGAAGCACTTGATTTACTGGATGAAGCTAGACAGAAATATCCTGAAGGTAAAATTATTGAAAAAGCTCAGCAATTATTACTCGACCGGCAGGCCAATAAATTGCAAAAACTGGACCAGAAGTTAATGCTGGAACGCAGCCAGTGGATGATCAATGCACGTCCCTTATTTCAAACTAAAACCATTATCAGTCCCAGAGACAAGGCCTTTAAAAAACACCTTGATGAGCTGAACAAAGAATCAGAATCTTTAGCTGCTCAGCTGACTCAGCTGGCACAACAGGAAACCCGACGTAAACATTATCAACATGCCCGCCAGCATATTCAGCAGGCAATTGCCCTGGCTGCAACAAAACAACGGCAGAAAATTCTGGATGATCTTAAGCAGCGGGCAAGCAAAAGTGTTAAACGCAGGAAAAAAGCCAAAACGGCCAACTTAAAAAAACAGCAGAATAATATTCTTCAGGATATAGAAAAAAGTTTTCAAAATGGTGATTTAATTAAAACCAGAATGTTAATCTCTTCTCTGGACAGTTCAGAGAGAAACAACCCGGAACTGATTCAGCTTGAGCAGGAACTGGACAGCTCAATCAATTACCGTATGCAGTATCATTTTTCCGAAGCCAGTAAATTCTACACCGATGGCCAGTTTCATCAGGCCATTGCTCACTGGGAACAGGTTCTGCTTTATGATCCTGGCAATAAAATCGCTCAGAAAAATATTCTTCGCGCCGAAAAAGTCATTAATAAACTGGAAACATTAAGAGAGAAACAGCGCAATTAAGCCGCTGCCTTTTATACTTTCTGATACCTCATCTATAATCTGTAAGGCCCGGTTAAGCTGCATTAAAATGGAAACATCTTTCCCGGTGAAGGCATTCGATTTATATCCTGCCCCATGATGCCAAGCTTTCTATTAAGTTGTTTCATCTGCTTATTAATATTATTCAGATTATAATTGATACTTTCAATACTTTTACTAAACCCATGAGCATCATCCTGCAAAAGTCTAACCGAGTTAGCAATATGCGATAGTACTGCTACTGAGTTATCCGGCTGGACAATGGAACGACTAATAACGCTGGTATGACTGGCCACTTTATTTATGCCCTGTTCCATTGAACTCATATTATTTTGCATTTGTCCTATTGCATTATTCATGGAAGATACGCCCTTTGCCATTTCTTCTATATACTCACCCATTCTATCCATATTATTTCGCTGTGACCAGTTAAGAAATATAACCACTGCAAAAAACACCAGCAGTATGAAAACGCCATAACGAATAATCTGAGAATTTCTGCGGTTAAGCTGCTCCTGAGATTTAATTGCAGCGATAAATTGCATCTGGATATTTTCAGCCATAACCCCTGTTTGTTCCTGTTTTTCAATACTCATTTAATACCTGTTTAATCAATTAATTTATGAAATATACTTTATGAATTATTGGAGACAATCATCAAACAATCCATATTAAGATTATTTGAAATCAGTAATTTTCCTTTTATCGTTTTTTTCGAGCACGGGGATGAGCCTTGTCATAGACTTCAGCCAGATGTTGAAAATCCAGATGGGTGTAGATTTGAGTGGTAGAGATATCGGCATGACCCAGTAATTCCTGCACGGCTCTGAGATTACCGCTGGATTCCAGTAGATGACTGGCAAAAGAATGGCGCAGCATATGCGGATGCAGATGTATTGGCAGCCCCTGACTGACTGCCAGTTGTTCCAGTCGCTGCTGCACAGCCCGCTGAGTGATACGGGTGCCGAAGCGGGAGACAAAAAGTGCGTTTTCTTCCGGTTTGGCCAGTTCGTTACGCAGCTTCAGCCATTTTTGCAGAGCGTCCAGTGCTTTTTTACCTACCGGCAGCTCACGCTCCTTATTACCCTTACCTAAAACCCGTAATTGTCTTTCTGTGCGTTTAATATCATGCAGATTAATACCCACCAGTTCAGACAGACGCAGACCCGAGGAATAGAGCAGTTCAAACATGGCTCTGTCACGGACATGAAAAATATCAGTATCGGTTTCCTGCAACAGCTGATCCAGTTGTTCAATATCCGGTACTTTAGGCAGTTTTCGTCCGGTCTTTGGAGCCGGGATGCCTTTAACCGGATTATTTTTTACCTGTTTTTCTTTTATCAGAAATTCATACAGACGACGCAGGGATGATAATTGCCGTTGAATGGTTTTACCGGAACGGTTTTTTCGGTTTTGTCGTGCCACCCAGGCCCGGATCTGATGGCTGTTAATGGTATTCCAGCTCTGGATATCCTGCTGCTGGAAATATTCTACGGCCTGATGCAAATCCCGCTGGTAACTGATCAGGGTATTAGCAGATAATTGACGCTCTACTTTTAGGTATTTAAGAAAAGCATCAACTCTCTGCAGCATAATATAAAGGACTTATTTAATAAATCGGTTAAGAATATGACTTAAGGTTTCTCCAAGTCGTTCAAGAAAAACCGTTCCCATATCCGCATTAAAGCGGCGAATATTATTACTGCCCAGCACCAGCGCACCAAAACAGTTATTTTTTTCTACAAACAGAGGTAATATCGCTAATGATGTGATAGATGAGGCCTTATCTTCAAACAACATGTCCATGGGCAGGGTTTTAAAATAACCACATACCGGCTTACGCAAATTCAATAGTTTGTCCAGTTCCTGAGCCAGCACCGTTCCTGATGCTACAAACAGGTGTTCCGGTTGTTCTGCCTGCGGTTCAATAAACAGTTTTAAGGCAACCGCATCGACCGAAAAGTCACTACCCAGAACCTCATCCAGAACCACTTCACAGGCATCAATACCATGACAGTCCAGAAGAGCAAGAGTCAGCTTATGTATACGCTGATTAGACTGTTCATTGTCTCGAGCAATATCAATCAGTTCTGCCAGTTGTGTTTTTTGCTGATTATTCTGTTCACGCAGAATATCTACCTGCCGCTCTATCAGCGACACGGCAGAACCACTGGAATGCGGTACGCTTAAATCAGCCACTAAAGAGGTGTGCTGATTAAAAAACTCCGGATGCTTTTTCAGATAAGCAAGAGTTATCTGTTCTTCATCAATAGTTGTAGTGCCGTCATTCTGCTGCAGTTCATTCTGCGGTGCTGCGGTTGAATTCATATTGTTATTTGACCCTCATAAACAAAACTGGCCGGACCAGTCATCATCAAAGTGTGTTGCCCGCCGGGCTGCCACTGAATATACAAACTTCCTGCCGGAAGCATAACTTCTACCTTTGGTGCCAGCCAGCCCCTGTTAATCCCGTTGGCTACGGCGGCACAGGCTCCTGTACCACAGGCCTGAGTCTCACCCGAACCTCGTTCATAAACTCTCAGACGGATATGCTCGTTATCAATAATCTGCATAAAACCGACATTTACCCGATTTGGAAAAGCGGGATGGGATTCCAGTATTCTACCCGTTTCCTGCACTGGATAACGGTCTAAATTCTCAACTTTCAGGGTGATATGGGGATTTCCCATGGAAACGGCTGAAAATTCGACCTGCTGCTTACTCTCAGGCGCATTCTCCTGCCTCCGAACAAGTAAAGTATAGTGATTATCCTGTACAGAATCATCCTCGGCAGGCACAAAAGGCAGTGCCGCCGGATTAAAATCCGGCTGTCCCATATCCACAGTGACCAGATCATCTTCGGTTATCTGCAAAGT
>JALSUJ010000543.1 GCA_027071355.1 Gammaproteobacteria bacterium
ATAATATCCACAGTTCCGTGTGCTAATAGAAACTCACTGCGTTGAAAACCTTCCGGCAATTTTTCACGCACAGTTTGCTCAATTACTCTGGGGCCGGCAAAACCGATTAATGCCTTTGGCTCCGCCATATTAATATCACCCAACATGGCAAAACTGGCTGAAACCCCCCCCATGGTCGGATCCGTCATAACAGAAATAAATGGCAATCCCCGACGCCGCAGCTTGCCCAGTGCCGCACTGGTTTTAGCCATCTGCATCAGAGAAAAAAGTGCTTCCTGCATTCTGGCGCCGCCGCTGGCAGAGAAACAGACAAAAGGTAAATCATTATCAATACAGTGGTTGACACAGCGAACAAATTTCTCTCCGACTACAGAGCCCATGGAACCGCCCATAAATTTAAATTCAAAGGCTGCCGCTACCAGGGGAAAGTCATTAATTTTGCCCTCCATGGCAATCAGAGAATCTTTTTCACCGGTTGCCTTTTGAGACGCAGTAATACGATCTTTATATTTTTTTGAATCTTTAAATTTTAATTCATCTACCGGCTCAAGATTTTCAAACAATTCATTCGTTGAATCTTCATCAAATAAATTCATTAATCTTTTTCGGGCGCCAATACGCATATGATGATTACATTTCGGACAAACTTCCTGATTTCGTTCCAGTTCCACCCGATATAAAACCGCACTACAGGCCGGGCATTTATCCCATAAACCTTCCGGCACGGCTTTTTTTGATGCCCCATCAGTACTGATAGAAGGTAATAAGCGTGTAAACCAATTCATAGTCTATTCCAGATTAAAGTAAATAATCGCACCCAGAGTGCAGTATGCCATATTAATTACATAATGTTTTATCAGGCATCCAGTGCAGCACGCATAGATAATAAAACCTGACTGATATCTTTAATAATTTTGTCATTGCCCAGGGTATCATGAGCATTCTGTTCAACCAGATTAACCAGAGCACTACCTACAACCACCGCTTCAGAAACTTTACCAATAGCGGCAGCCGTTTCTGCATTTTTAATTCCAAAGCCAACACCTACCGGCAGGTCAGTGACTTCATTAATAATTTTTAAACGTTGAGCCACTTCTGAGGTATCCAGAGCTGAGGTACCCGTGACTCCTTTCACAGAAACATAATAGATAAAGCCACTGGCATACTCACAAATATGCCGCATACGTTCCTTAGTAGTGGTCGGCGACAGTAGAAAAATTGGGTCCAGGGCATGGGCTTTCAGAGCAGGGACATAGTCATCCGCTTCTTCCGGTGGAATATCCACGGTCAGTACACCATCCACACCGGCATCCTGAGCGGCTTTGGCAAAGGTTTCATAACCCATGATTTCAATGGGATTAAGATAACCCATCAGCACCACAGGAGTGCTGTTATCCTGTTCCCGGAATACTTTAATCATTGCCAGAACATCGCTTAAAGACGTGCCGTATACCAGTGCCCGCTCACTGGCTTTCTGAATAACCGGACCATCCGCCATGGGATCTGAAAACGGTACACCCAGTTCAATAATATCTGCCCCGCTGGCTACCATAGCGTGCATTAAATCCACAGTAATATCCGGATTGGGATCGCCTGCGGCTACATATGGGATCAGGGCTTTTTTATGCTGTTCTTTCAGTTGTGCAAAACAACCTTTAATTCGACTCATTTGAAAACTCTTTATAAAACTCTTTATAAAACTTTTTGAAATATTTAAACTAAAATTCAATGCCGTCAATTGTGGCTACAGTATGAATATCCTTATCACCACGACCGGACAGATTAACCACAATAATCTGCTCCTTATCCATAGTAGGTGCCAGTTTTTTTACATAGGCAATAGCATGACTGGATTCAAGAGCTGGCATAATTCCTTCTACCTGAGTCAGTTCATGAAAGGCACTGAGTGCTTCTTCATCCGTGACTGCAACATAATTGGCCCGCCCGATATCCTTTAACCAGGAGTGTTCCGGTCCAACCCCCGGATAATCCAGCCCGGCAGAAACTGAATGGGTGGGAATGATCTGGCCGTGCCTGTCTTCCATCAGATAAGTCCGATTACCATGCAGTACCCCAGGTTTGCCCGCACATAATGGAGCAGCATGCTCACCAGTCTCCAGCCCGTGACCTGCTGCTTCCACACCATACATAGACACATCATGATCATCCACAAAGGGATAAAACAGTCCGATAGCATTAGAACCACCACCAATACAGGCGACCAGCGCATCAGGCAGGCGCCCTTCGTGTTCCATGATCTGTTGTCTGGTTTCACGGCCAATAATAGCCTGAAAGTCACGCACCAGGGCCGGATACGGATGTGGACCTGCTGCGGTACCAATAATATAAAAGGTTTTATCTATATTGGTAACCCAGTCGCGCATGGCTTCATTAAGCGCATCTTTTAAGGTTCTGGAACCGGATTCCACCGATACAACCCGGGCACCCAGTAATTTCATACGATAGACATTTAATGCCTGACGCTGAATATCTTCGGCTCCCATATAAACCACACATTCCAGTCCCAGGCGGGCTGCTACGGTAGCAGTAGCCACCCCGTGCTGACCGGCACCGGTTTCAGCAATAATTCGGGTTTTACCCATACGTTTAGCCAGCAACATCTGCCCTACGGTATTATTAACTTTATGAGCACCGGTATGATTCAGATCTTCGCGTTTGAGGTAGATTTTAGCGCCACCCAGTTCACGACTCAACCGTTCAGCAAAATACAGAGGTGACGGCCGGCCAACATAATTTTTCAGGTCATTATCCAGTTCATTAAGGAATTCCTGATCCTGCATGTAGTTAAAATAAGCCTGTTTTAATTCTTCTAATGGCTCCATCAGGGTCTCAGGCACAAACATACCACCATATTGACCAAAATGGCCTTTGTCGTCTGGCATGTCAGACAGTTTTTTTTCCGTCTGGGAATCGCTAGTCATGTATAGTTTACCGTTTAAAAAATTTAAAGTAGTTACAAAAATTATTGTCGGGCATTATGAATAAACTGATTTATTTTATCCCGATCCTTTATACCTTTATCTGCTTCTACGCCGCCGCTGACATCAACTGCATAGGGTCTGACCAGTCTGACTGCCTGAGCAACATTATGGACATCCAGTCCACCAGCCAGAATAACTGCCTGGGTCAGATCCTGGGGAATTTCATCCCAGTTAAAGGATGCACCGGTTCCCCCTGGAACGCCTTTAATATAAGTATCCAGTAATAGTGCCCGGGCCGAAGCATATTGCTGCTGCATGGCATATAAATCCAGGCCGTCTTTCATACGCAGTGCTTTAATATAAGGTCGTGAGAATGAAGCGCAAAAAGCTTCTGTCTCATGCCCGTGAAATTGCAGTATATCCACTTTAACCTGCTCTATAACCTGTTCTATTGTATCTCTGTCAGCATCAACAAACAAAGCCACTGAACTGGTAAAAGGCGGTATGGCAGCAACAATCTCACTAGCCTGCTGAGGGGTTATATAACGGGGACTGGGCGGATAAAATACCAGTCCTAGCGCATCTGCACCCGCCTGGCAGGCATACATTGCATCTGCACAATTTGTGATCCCGCAAATTTTTATCCGGGTCATCCGGCAAGCACCTTGATCAGCATCAAATTATAACCACGAATTATCCCATATTCTGTACTTTTTTCCTATACAAACAAGACTTTCTATTTGAGCGGGAATGATCTGAGTGCTGGATTTAGATTTTGCCACAGTTCAACCTAAATAAATCAGTTGAACCTACTGCGAATGTCCATAGCACTGAATCTACAAGACTTTCCAGAATATTTTGACTTCACCCGTAGGGTGACTACGAATAAAGCCAAAATAACCTGTAAACCCTGGTATCTCCAGCACTCTGATCATTCTCGCTACGATTCAACTGATTTATTTAGGTTCAAGGCATAATAGCTTCGCTACCTCAAAGAGGCGCACGGAGAATGTGAGCATATACAAATATGTGACCATTCCCAGATACCCCTTGAGGGTAGAGTACGAAAATAACGCCGAAATGGGGTAAAAGATGAATACGCTGAGTAGTTACATTAATTTACTTATTTCTCAGGCACTGATTTGATGCTTATATTTATCTTTGATTGAATGCACGTATTGACGATAAAAACTCACCACCACCAGCAGGCGTTTACTTATATCTTCTGAACGGACAATCTGACCATTTAAAACTTCTTCCAGATAATCAATAACCGTATCTGAAAAATATCTTAAATAACGTGCCTGCATCATTTCTGAAAGTACTTTAACAAAATGCACAGAAAGCTTGAATTGCATCAGGCTTTCTATATCATCAGGCTGATTTTCAAGCTCTGGTGTTTGACTGCTTAAAGAACTTATAATCTGTTCAAACTCTTCTATAAATACATCAACTTTCTGATTATTTTTAATATTATCAAATTCTTCAGCCAGTTCTTCATCGGTCATTGTTAAATTACCGGTTAGCTTTAAAAAGGCCTGTATTTTTAAATCACGTACATTATTTTGTACATTTTTTATCTCTTCTGAAGAATCAAGAACACCGGACTTATCTGAATAATCAGATAAGTCCTCTATATTATCTCTGGCTTCAACCTCCCGGTCATCCGCTGTGGAAATAACATCAAAAGTAGAATTATGATCTTTATTTTGCAGGTCATAGGCTGCTTCAAGCAGATTTCTATGTAATTTTTTTGCTGCTGGAGAATCATTAATGATTTCAGAAGATTGCTGATTGACAGGTTCAGGCTCACCCTCTCCCTTGCTGTCCGCAGGACTATCCTGCCGCTCATGCTGTTGATGCAGGGACATTATTTCCAGTTCATCCTGCTTGTCTTCTGTATTTCTGAAATACCAGAGCATTGCAAAAAATAATAATACAATTCCCAGGGTGATATAAACAGGACTGTTTTCAACCAGTATAGGCTGTTTTAACCACTCTGGAAGTAAACCGGGCAGGATAGCATTCAGAATACTATTATTTATAACCTTATCATTCTGCTCAGTAACCGGTATTTGCTGTTGCAGTGTCAGATGTTTAACGGCCGTTGCAAACACGGGTTCCTCTTCAGCCACATGTTCTGCCTGCTTTATATCCGTTGTGCCTGTCTGCAGCAGAGCAGTTTTTGTCCCCTGATGCGCCGGCAGAATACTTTCATCCGGAAACGAGGCTGACTCACGAGCAAGGCTATTGCCGGGAAGGTTGCCCGTCTGCCCTTGAGCCTGAGATGCCTGCCATATTTTCCAGTGGGTTTGGAAAATATTAAAAGCCTGTTCTCTGGACAATTGTAATACCTGTTCTCTGGTAGGGATTTTCAGCACAGAATTGACCAGTAGCCCATTAATATTATGTGCCCGAAAGGCAGTGGGATTTTTTTGAAACAGAGCAACTGCCATTTGAGGAATACTAACATTCTGATCAGAACGCAATTTATCAGCAATTACCCATAAATCTTCATTCTTTACGATCGGGCCATAACTATTGACCGGTTCTGCCAAACCATCCTCAGCCTGAACGGTAACCACCAGTGATACTAACAAAAAGGCCAGGACCATGATGGTCTTTAATACACCAGAAAAAATGTGAGCCTTATGCTTATGCATAATCACAACACCCTCAAAAATTAATAAACTCTATATAAATTAACAAACTCTATATAAACTAACAAACTCTATATTAAGAATTT
>JALSUJ010000544.1 GCA_027071355.1 Gammaproteobacteria bacterium
GTTCAATATGAAAAAAGTATTACATTTATAGCCACTGAGTATCCATTGACCGTACTTCTTGATGAAGTTTCGGCAGCAGGGATGCTGCCGAAAAGCCTCCATGATCCTAAATAAATCAGTTGAATCGTAGCGAGAATGATCAGAGTGCTGGAGATACCAGGATTTACAGGTTATTTTGGCTTTATTCGTAGTCATCCTACGGGTGAAGTCAAAATGTTCTGGAAAGTCTTGTAGATTCAGTGCTATGGACATTCGCAGTAGGTTCAACTGATTTATTTAGGATGATGGATTCACGGCGTCTTCAGCAAGAAGTACGGTCAATGGATACGGTATTAGCGTCTAAATGAGAATTATTAAAAGTATGCTCCCGCCCTGCATATCAGTCAAATCATTTTGATTAACTTAACGAATCATATTGTACCACAATCATAGTTCCGTTATCATTATCACCCTATTCAGTATCAGTGAGCAGAATAATGGACAAACCAGCAAGAGACGAAGCCCTTTTATCACTCAATCAGGCTCAGAAAGAACGCCTGTCCCATATTGATTTTCGGCTGATGTTTCTGGGGGTTATGCAGCGAAGTGATTTAATTCAACAGTTTGGTATGAAAGAAGCTTCCGCCACCCGGGATATTGCCCTGTATCGAAAACTGGCTGACGAAAACATCAGTTATAACACCAGGGAACGGCGATATTTTTACTGCCCCAGCTTTGTACCCTTATTTGACTACACACCGGAGCGGGCTTTATCGGCTCTGGCCAGCGGCTTTGGTGATAATTACACCCGCAACCGGGGTAAAGCCATGCTCCCCTGCGAAACCCCAACTCAGCTTAATAAAACACAATTAGAAACCCTGGCCGTACTGACCCGGGCTATTTACCAGCATCAGGCACTTAAAATTAAGTATTATTCTCTGTCCAGCGGTCCGTCCAGCCGGGAAATAGTACCACTGGCTCTGGTGGACAATGGTTTGCGCTGGCATATCCGGGCATTTGATCGCAAACAGTCCCGTTTTGGGGATTTTGTTATAAACCGCATCACAGCCCCGGAAACTATCATTACCGGCATAGAAGAACATGAAACCATAGCCAATGATAATCAATGGAACCGGATTGTTGAGCTGGAAATTGTTCCCCACCCATCTCTGAAACATCCACAGACTATTGCTCTGGATTATGCCATGGAGGGTGGAAAGAAAAATCCGCATCTGCAGATCAATATACGCGCTGCCATTGCCGGTTATTTATTACGCTTGTGGAATATTGACTGTTCTGCCGAACACTCACTCAAGGGTGATGAGTATCATTTATGGTTAAAAAATTATCCGGCTCTGTATGGGGTGGAAAATCTGGTCATTGCTCCGGGCTATAAAGTTCCGACTCAGAAATAGCCATAACATAAACAGTCAGAACGATAATATAATAGCCCCTGGTATCTTATCTTACTTTTTATTTAACGGCATACCGGCCATTTTAATGCCTTCCCAGCCGCTATTGATAAAATTACGGATATTCTGGTGGTTAGCAGCATCAGGATTTTTTAATACCTCCTCCCGATAATAAGCACCAAAACAGGCCAGTGTTTCCTGTTCTGAAAGATCATGTAATTGTGCAAAAGCAAAAAGTTTGCAGGAGCCATTGTTTTCACCGGCTTCATTATAACTCGTACCGTTAATAAACGAGGTTGGTGAAAAAGAATAATATTCATCAATCACAGACATCGTGTCATTAAATTCTATACTTTCCGGAGTGGTTCTTAATTGTTCTATAAAGCGTTCTATATTCATATTGATCTCATTTGTGGGTAAAAATCCTCATTCTAAGCTTACCCGGGAGGAATAAGGAACAATCCGATTTATATTTCTTCCATAAAATCCAGCATGGCCTGATGGCGGATGGTTTTTCTATGACTGGCCCAGAGTTGTTTAAGTTTTTCCTGATTGCAGATCTTTCTGTCCACCAGCATACGGGTGTTTAACTCGCCTCTGGGCTGAGTAACCGGGCATTTGCTGAACACGAACTGATTGCTGATAATATCCATAAACGGGCCGGATTTGCTGGTGGGCATAATAAAAATTAACTGCAGGCCCAGGGTACTGGTTAAATAGTCTATGACTTCTCTGGAGCGGGTTTCATCCATTTTTGAAAAAGCTTCATCGACCATAACCATACGCAGGTGGCTATCACCTTCATTAAAACGGAAGGCTGAGGTTATGGCGGCCGAACGAATAATATAAGCCGGTGTTTCCAGCTGGCCGCCGGAACCGGTACCGTACTGGCTTAAAGCGATAGGCTGTTTGCCTTCCGGTTCCTTGTATATTTCATAGTTGCGATAATTTCTGTAGTCACTGATACGCTCTAGCTCTCTGGCAGCTTTCTGTTCATCATCATCAAGCAGCATAGCCATTAATTTATCACGGATGATCTGTGCATTTTCAGACAGGGGTGCATTAAATAAGGTGGTGCCGTCACCCAGATTAGGCTGATTAATCACTTCCTTAAAAAAACGATGATACTCCTTAAATTCCGGCACCCAGTTATAGGCAAAACGAAAACGCTCCCGGTCGGTACCAAAGCGATGGTGCTCCAGTTCCTTATTTAAATCATCCAGAATACGTTTACCGTCATTAATGGCCTGATAAATAGAGTGGCACAGATTAGTCACAAAAGCAGTATTAAAGTCTTCTTTTAAACTGCTCAATTTTTCCTGTTTTTCTGCCAGCACATTATTTTTTAAACGGTTTTTTATATTATCAACCTGAGCCAGAAGATGGTGGATCTGTTTAAAATAATCCGGGTTATTGCGCTCATAAGCATGGTGCGTGGGTTCTATGGCATCATAGGACTTACAGTACTGATTGTGCTCCATAATACTTTTTTCGATATCCATAATACCATCGGATAATGCACTTTCGAGATTCTCCAGTTCGAGCATAAAGTCCATCTCGCTGCCCGCCTGCATGGCTCGCTCATCTTCACGATTTAATACCTCATCCAGTAAAAATTCGGTATCAATTCGGGTAATATTCTGGACTGACTGTTCTTTTTGATCCAGAGTCTGCTGCAGGGTCTCCTGCTCATTATCCAGTTTTTTCACCTGCTCTAACTGTTTATCCAGTTCAACCTGCAGGCCGCCCAGTTCTTTGGTCAGTGTTTCGATCTGCTGTGTCAGTTGAATATATTCCTGCTGACGCATCTGCAGTTCTTCTTCCAGTGATTCATAAGAACTGAGATCCAGTTCGGAGAGGGCTTTTTCTGCCTGTTTTAAGCGCCGGTGCTGATCCAGCATGGTGGTAATAATACTGACATAATTCAGAGTTGTTATCGCATCAATATAAGTAAAGGTTTCTTTATTCTGGCGCAAAATACGATGCAGTTTACCAGCATCTTCCTCCTGCTGTGCCAGTTCTTGCTGTTTGGCTTTTAAGGCACGCTCTCTGGCACCCTGACCGAATACCAGTTCAGAATCCGGCAGATCGCAACGCCACATACTATAACTGCCGGATGCCAGACCTTCAGCAGTTATACCTCTGGGCGTCATACGCAGGGTATCTGCATCAGCTACCAGCATGACATTGCCATAGGACGCTTTAAAATAATATTCGGCGGTTTTATGTTCAAAGCGCAGAATTTCCACCATTGAGTCTGTTTTAACAGACAACCGCTGCATATCCGCCCTGGCGCGACTGCCCTGTATTACCCTGGCTTTATTACGATTGCCTCCGGGCAGAGTGCGCACAATTTTTATGGCCTCTGCCTCATAATCTTCTTCTACCAGAATAGCAAAGCGGGCGCCGCCCAGATAACCCTCAATGGCCATTTGCCACGTTGGTTCCAGTACTTCTATATAATCGCATAAGACTCTGGGATCTGCCTGCGGACATTGTTGTTTAATCGCATTAAGGGCACTTTGTACATAATAAGGGTAGCTAATTTTATGTTCATGCAGAGCATCAATTTCCTGCTGTTTGTATTGTATTTTTTGCTGGTATTGCTGTAACTGCTGATCCTGACGATGGATCAACTGCTGCAATTGATCCCGTAAACTGCCGCCAATAGCCAGCTCACTGCTATGCAATAAAGTATACAGTTTATTGTGTTCCTGCTCCGCTTCCAGAGCATTATCCAGGTGCTGTTCCAGGGGAGAAATATCTATCCAGTCATTTCCCAGCAGACTGTGCAAATCAATATCTGATTTTTCTTTTAAGGCAACTACTCTGCGAATTTGTGCCAGTAATTCCTTATTATCAAAGCCGTTAATATCGATGCCCGGACTGCTTTGTTTTAAAGCTTCAAAAAGCCGTTTACTATGGTCGGTATTTTTCTGCAGTTTAAACTGCTGTTCCAGCAAGGGTCTGCTCTGGTCAGCAATAGCCTGATTATATTGACTAATAGCAGCCGTTAGTTCATCTTTATTTTTTAAGGCCTTAATACCCTGCCGTTGTGCTTCAAGCTGGACAATTTCCTGATGTGCCTGTTTAGAGCGGTCTCTGCTAATAAGTATTTTTTTATCATGCTCAGCAATATCCTGTATCAGGTTCTGCTGTTGTTTTTTAGCCTGCAAATATAATTTCTGATTGGCCAGAGTCTGACGCTTTGCCTCGGTATAATGACTGACCGTCCAGTCTGTCCAGTTACTGATATACTGTCGGCAGAAATCACTGGTTTGATCCAGAGTTTCTATAGAGCGAATTATAAGCCGGGCATCTTCTTCCATGCCATGAATGGTTTTCATGGCATCGGATATATCACGTATCGCATCGCCCATATCTTTGCGTTCAAGAATTTCCTGTGCCACAAAATCATTAATACTTTTAACCGGCTTGTAAGCCATAAAAGAGGAAAAGGTTTTGGCGGCATGCATGGCTTCACGATCTGATACAGCATCTTTTTTACCTTTTAAGGCCGCATACAGCCGTCTCAAGTAGGGTCGCTTTTTGCCATACTGTTCAACAACCCTGGCACCATACTGTCGTTTAAGACTATGGAATATATCGGTTATAGGGATAATGTGCTGCTGCTCAATAAAATCATCCTGGGACAGGCTCTCTCCCTGTAAAATAAAAAAACTCAGTTCATCCAGACGCGCCTGCTTGATCACGCCGGAATGATCCAGATGCGCCCGTATTCCCATAACAGCAGTAAAGGGTTCTGCTGTTTCGCCCTGAGTGGGGTGAAATACCGCAATCAGATAGCCATCGGTATCTCTGGGACGGGCAAAGCTGCCGTCATCACAGCCCAGCACATAAGAGGCCAGAGTACGCACCTGTTTGCCGCGACGACCACGCTGAGTGGTTTCATCCTGTCCGGGATTATAGTTGTAGAGATTTTCATGTGCCGCTGTCATAATGGTTTGAATACCATCGGCAGCGGTCGTTTTACCCGAACCATTACCACCAGAAAAAAGATTGACCGGGCCGAATTCAAAATCCAGTAAGGGAATATTACCCCAGTTAATAAAGATGACTTTTTTTATAAACATTTGTTAACTTTGACTCTTGTCAGAATGGTTATCACTGTTATCTACGCTGTTATCTACGCTGTTATTTACGCTGTTATTTACACTGTTATCTGCACTATTATTTTCATTCGTATTTGCCAGAACGGCCAGAGCCTCTTCACTGATAAAGCTGTTAATAGTGGGACGAATTTTTATCCAGCTATCTTCATGCTCATCATTTTCATCCATTTTAAAATGGATCAGGCGTAATTGTTTAAGCCGTATTAACAGTCGATTGCGTTCTGTTAAAGTTTCCGGCAGACTGCGATTAAGCAAATTATGCATCCCAAGACTCAGGGCTTCCATTGACAGCATAACGCAGCCATTTTCATCTATCTGTCCTTCTCTAAGCGATTTTTCATATTCAGCACGCAGTACCAGTATCACGGCCACATCCTGTTGCGACAGGCGCTGTCTAAAGCCGCTATGAAAAGGCTGATCCACTTCATCCGGCAGGCCGGGCACCTGCGCACCGGGCGGGTATATGCGTACAAAATGAAACCGGTCATCATGTAAAATACGAATACCGATCATTTGCAGATAATCTTCCACCCAGTCTTTTAATTGCAAAAACCGATCATAAAGCTGTTCTTCCACCTGACTCTCATCCCGGCATAGTACCCCATAATCCAGCAGACGAATTAACAGTTCTGAAAATTCTTCCTGAGTGTAATTCTTTTTTTCTAATTGTTCTGCAAATAAGTCACTGATCATTGTTTATCTTTTTTTATTAACGCAATTGAAAATTCATCAAATTGTTTAAAGTATGTGTTTTTTGTGGTTCTTTTTAACGGCTCAATTAAAAAGGCATAGTCGGAACTGCTCTGATTAACTGCCCCCAGTTCAATGGCGTGCGCCATAGCCAGTAAATCATCGGCATTATTAACGGCCAGTTCAGAAGTGTGGATCAGTTTTCGACTGTGCATATTTTTAAGAATATAGTGTTTTAAATCCTCATTACGGATAGAAAATGCCTGCTCCAGCATCTGAGTTATCATTAATTCCTGCAGTGCCTGTTCATCCAGCGGTTCTTCATCAGCAATAATAGTATCTACGCTGCGTTTCTGTTTGCGTTCGCTGATAACCACCTGCTGAGGATCAACCAGCCTGAGATTTATGGGTGACATTATTTCAGCAGCCTGCTGCAGACGTTCCTGAGCATCTACAGAATTATCATTTTTAAGCGCATCACAGACTGCCAGTATATTGCTCTGGTTCTGAGTACCCAGATAGGCAATCTGCCGAATAATAATATCTGCCCGTTTGGTAAAATTCTGCAGGGCTTTACGCAATGCCGGCAGCATAGTATCCGATGCTTTACTCATACGCAGTTCAATAGTGTCCAGTATCAGCCATAATACCGACTGTTCTGCCGACTGGATAAGCTCCGGTGCCAGTTGTCTTAAGCGTAGTTCGGCCTGTTTTTTAAAGTCTTTGCGTTTACGGCGTATTTTAGCAATGCTCTGCTCTATCTGATCCCGGTGTTTTTCTACACTGTCCGCTGACAGACGAATGGACAGATCCGGCTGGAAGCGTTTTTCCATAAAATCAAAAAAATGCTCAGATGCCTGCTGTACCAGAACCTGTGATTCAACTTCTTTAACCAGTTCCCGTTTAGAATCTTCCAGTTCTGCAATAACATCTGTAAAGTCGGTAATAATACGTTCTGAATATTCATAGGCATCAAGCAGATCATGAGCCTCACCCCGATTTAAAAAGGCATCCAGTGCATTTAAGGTATTGCGGGTATTGCGATGTCGGGTTCGTACCCGGGTGCTGCTGGCTTCTACCAGCGGCTGGGTAAACAGACGCCCCATGCGGCTGAACGGATAGGTTGACTGAAAAGTGACCTGATCCACCTGTTTTTCTATCCAGCCGTTTTCTATCAACAGGTTAAGCGTCCAGCCCGCCTGTTCTCGGACATTTTTAAAACGCAGCGTTGAGGCTTCATCTTCTACAGAGTCATCACTGTTTATTTCTATTAATGGTGTACGAGCCAGCGCTTCTTCAAAGATTTCTATGATCTGTTCCCGGCGCAGAGATTCACCATAATCGGCATTGGCACTGTATAGACGTTCATACAACAGGCGTAAACATTCCACCACCTGTTCACGGTATTTACTGGTCAGAGGCTTGAAAAATTGCTGGCGCTGGCTGGAAAAAAACATGGATCAAACAGGAAATTGTTTTATAATAGAGACTTAATTGTAACAGAATTAGCTCAGCAGAGATACAGGCATTTGTTTATTATTAACTACTGACATAGTTCTGTAAAACACTATCCATGTGTTATAGAGGGAGTTTAAAATGAACACTAAAACCTTACTACCCATCACCCTGCTGTGTCTGGCTTTTTCAATATCCAGTAGTCAGGCACATCCTAATCATATGAGTTTTGAAAATATCCAGCATGAGACTCGGACAGATCAGTCCACAACACCAATTAATAATGATAAAATTCTATATGACACCCAGGAGCAGCAGCGCAAACATAATGATGTACTGCCCTGTAAAGAGCAGCACTATAAAGCCGAACCCTGCAAAAATAAAAATAGCGGGCAATAATAAAACCAGCTTAAACACCCCTGCAATGGCAATCGGATAATTCTGCTATCTGACAGGCTAATTGACAGCCGCCATCAGAAAATAACTTTTCAAGATGTTTTCTGGTTCAGGAAATAAATGCATCAACAATGGCATATTGTTTTTTTGCTTCATTATCAATGACATCCTGTTCACTTTCTATCATGGCACAGTTTTTAGCCATACGTGACTGAATAGCACATTGCCAGGCAAGATTCTGTATTGTTTCAAGATGCTCTTCCGGGGTTAAACAGGCTTTAGCAGCCTCTGTCACAAAATGTGCCGCCTGAGCAGACCAGTCGGCGTTTTCGCCGCAGTTGGTATAAGTTTTTACTGCCAGTGATTTAACATTTTTATAGGCATCATCAAATTCAATACTGGTATGGTTTTTGTTGTTGACAATTTCAAGTGCCCGTTTAATTAATGGCTCATTATTTAAGTAAAGCACACTTTCAACAAACTGAGCTGAAACCAGCCTTTGATCGGCTATGGATAATTTTTCCAGTGCCTGTTTAAATTCCTGATCATTTTTAATAGTCATTTTTTCCCCTCATCCTGTCTTCTCCCCCGGAAAAAGGCATTATATTTCAGAGTTACGTCACTTTTACCTTAACCAGCTCTTCCCCATCCGGATCAGTAACATGCACTGCACAGGCAATGCAGGGATCAAAGCTGTGTATAGTCCGCAGTATTTCAATCGGCTGTTTAGCATCATACAGTTGATGATTATCCTGCAATGCCGCTTCGTAGGCTCCGGGCTTGCCTTCCGGATCACGAGGTCCGGCATTCCAGGTACTGGGAACTACTGCCTGATAATTAGCAATTTTCTGATTTTCTATCACAATCCAGTGCCCTAATGCTCCTCTTGGCGCTTCCATAAAGCCAACACCCTGTGCTTTTTTAGGCCAGCTGGAAGGCTCCCATAATTTTTCATTATGAGTCCTGGTATCACCCAGTTTAATATTAGTTATCAGCTGATCATACATTCCCTGCATACCGTCAACAATAATCTTGGTTTCCAGCGTTCTGGCAGCAGTCCGCCCCAGTGTTGAATATAATGCTTCTACAGGCAGATCCAGTTTTTTCAGAGTCATACCAACCAGTTCTTTAGTCTGTTCATGGCCTTTTGCATACAGCATTAATACTCTGGCCAGTGGTCCTACTTCCATAGGTATTCCCTTCCAGCGAGGAGATTTGAGCCAGGAATAACTCTGCTCTACATCCAGATGTTTATAAGGTGGTTTTGGGCCGCTGTAGTTTAGATCTGTTTCACCGTCATAGGGATGCAAACCACTGCCCTTACCACTGCTGTAGTCATACCAGGAATGACTGACATATTCCTTAATTTCTGTATCATTATTTAAATCCACCGGATGTACATTAGATAAGTCACGATTCAGGATCACTCCGGCAGGTAAAAAGAAACTGGACGGATCGTCCATAGTGGTTGCCGGCAGATCGCCATAACACATAAAATTACCCAGACCTTCACCACGCTGACCCCATTCCTTATAAAAAGAAGCAATGGCCAGGGTATCAGGTACATAAACCTGTTCCACAAAAGTCTGCATCTCATTAATAACGTTTTGCACCTGAGACAGTTTTTTAATATTAATGGCAGAGTCTGAATTTAAGTCAATTGCAGAGGCAACTCCACCGACCAGGAAATTAGGGTGTGGATTTTTACCACCAAAGATCGTATGTAGTTTAACCACATCACGCTGCCAGCTTAAGGCTTCCAGATAATGTGAAACAGCCATTAAATTGGCTTCCGGTGGTAATTTGTAAGCAGGATGCCCCCAGTAGCCATTGGCAAAAATGCCCAGCTGGCCTCCCTCTACAAAGGTCTTTAATTTCTTTTTCATATCGGTAAAATAACCGGGAGATGATTTTGGCCACTTGCTGATAGATTGTGCCAGTTCGGAAGTCGCTTTCGGATCAGCATCCAGAGCAGATACCACATCCACCCAGTCCAGTGCGTGCAGATGATAAAAATGCATCACATGATCATGAACATACTGGGCCATTATCATTAAATTACGTATTAACTGGGCATTAGGCGGGATACTGTAATTAAGCGCATTTTCAACGGCACGGACAGAAGCAATGCCATGCACCAGGGTACAGACGCCGCAAATACGCTGGGTAAATGCCCAGGCATCTCTCGGGTCACGTCCTTTCAGAATCAGTTCGATACCCCGAACCATAGTACCGGCAGAATATGCCTGAGCAATTTTATCCCCTTCCATCTGGGCTTCTATTCTCAAATGCCCTTCTATGCGAGTAATGGGATCAACTACAACACGCTCACTCATTTTTTTCTCCCTGTTATTCTTCTGTCAGATGATCAGATATTAATTCACTCAGGCCAATAACGGGTATGTCCATATTATTTTCTTCCAGGCCTTCTTCCAGTACCAGCCTGCAGTTTGCACAGGCCGTTACCATGACTTCCACATTAATCTCATCCAGTTGGGATTTTTTACGCTTAAATGCTTTTAAGCGAATTTCATCGGCTCTTTCATTAGCACTGACACCGCCCCCGCCCCCACAGCACCAGTTCATTTTTCCGTGCTCTTCCATTTCTATAAAGTTACTGGCCACCTGCTTCAGCAAATTCCTGGGTTGAGCCTCAACACCGCCCTTACGCACAATCTGGCAGGGGTCATGAAAAGTAATACGTTTGTCAAACTGACCGGTTGTTTTAAGTTTTCCCTCATTACGTAACTGATCCAGTAATTCCAGAATATGCACTACTTTAAAAGAGTATGGACGGCCAATAAGATTAGGTCCATCCCAGCGAATAGCCGTATAAGCATGACCGCACTCAGGACTGATAACATATTTAACTTTCAGCTTTTCAGCACCATCTACAACTCTTTGTACCAGTTCTCTGGCAATATCACTACTGCCTATCTGAATACCCGAATTAGTGGCTTCATAGGCTTCTGAACTGAGCGTCCAGCTTATATCAGCCTGTTTGAATATTTTAGCCAGTGATTCGATATATTCCGGAAAATTAATAATCTCCATAGAGGACAATAGCGCCATATAATCTGCACCTTCCACATCAACAGGGATAGTTAAGCCGGTATCCGCTTCAATATGTTTAATTTGCGCTTGCAGAGCTTTTAAGCGAACACCCATAGGGCTGCCTATTTTAATCGCACGGGTACTGGCACCAACCAGTCCCTCAGGAGCATGATCAGAGGCAACCATTCCTTCACGCACCTTACGGATCATGGTTGAAATATCATTACCAACCGGGCAGACCATAGAGCAGCGTCCACACAGGGTACAGCCATCGTAGATTAAGGGCTCCCATTGCTGCAGTAACTCATCGGTAACGGTCTTATTAAGTCCCACCAGCTTTTTTAGTTTTCCCCATAGTGTAAACTCACTCGCCCATATCCTGCGCAGGGGTTCAACTTTATTAATAGGTGCATAACGGGGATCACCGGTTTCGGTATAAAACAGACAGGCCTCAGCACAAAGTCCGCAATGTACACAACTGCTGAAAAATGCTGCTACCGGCGCATCAATCTGTTCTTTCAGGGCGTTGATACCTTTTTCTAAGGTTAAAGTACTCATGATTCAACCCCCTTGCGGCCCATCATGGCACCGGTATACCAGCGTGCCAGAAATAAAGTAAACGCATGCATTAATTTGGTAAAAGGAAATACCACCAGCAGCAGTTCTACCGTCAGCAAATGCAGGCCTAAGGCCATTGGGTATGGATTTATCATACGATGGTAAGCAATATAACCGCTCAGTAATGGTAAAAAGCTTAGCAGCCAGACCAGATAATCTTCATAGGTACTCAGAAATTTCATCACCGGGTGGGTCATACGATGCCATAATATGGCCAGCATGGAAAACATGGTCACTGCGGCAGCAGCGTCTAAAACAGGACTCGGCAAACCCGGCCACTTTATCCCCAGGCTGGCATTTATCAGTTCAATATGAGGTACAAATAACAGCAGGCAGATAAAAAAACCTATATGCCAGATATAGCCCACGACAACCACAAACGGTGACCGATTTAATGTCCCCTTATCCACCAGTGAACGACTAATAATGGTTTTTAAACCCGGTCCCCATTGGGTCCCTCTGGGTTCTGAATAATCAGCTTTACGTCCCAGTAAAAGAATTTCCAGAACACGGATTAATACTCCGAAAATAAAAATGGCAATGGCAATATTAAAACCCGTACCACGAGTCCAGATAAGGAAATCATTGGCATTATTAAAAATATCCATCCTTACGCCCCCTCGTTATTATTATTTTTATTCACCGCAAAATCATCAACTGAAACAGAGCTATGTTTTGCAACGGCATTCGCTTTGGTATTTTTATTCAGCAATCCGGCAACGGCACCTATGCCCACTCCGGCAGCTACCGCATATCCTGCAGCTCGCGCATAGTCACCATCAGGTATGGATAAGGCTTTATAGAAACTACCGGCATCCCAGAAATTCGGTTCTGAACAGCCCAGACAACCATGACCCGATTCTACCGGCCAGGATGTCTCCTGATTCCATTTTAAGGTAGCGCAGGCGTTATAGGTCATTGGCCCCTTGCACCCCAGACGATACAGACACCAGCCTTTTTTAGCCCCTTCATCATCAAAGCTTTCAGCAAACAGACCTTTATCGTAAAAAGAACGGCGATAGCAGCGATCATGAATACTCTGCCCATAAAATACTTTTGGCCGGCCCAGTTCATCCAGCTCTGGAATAGCACCAAAAGTCAGAAAATGAGCCAGTACGCCAGTGATCACACTGGGTACGGGTGGACAGCCAGGTACATTAATAAGCGGTTTGTCCGGTACCAGATCACTGACCGAGACCGCTCCTGTGGGATTGGGTGCAGCATGAGGCAGGCCGCCATAGGCAGCACAGGTGCCCACAGCAATCACTGCCACAGCATTTGCCACGGTTTCTTTTAGCATGGCCACATTGCTAATACCTGCAATGGTTGAAAATCCCGGATTATCCAGCGGAATGGAACCGTCTACAACGACCAGATATTTGCCCTTGTTTTCATGCATAGCCTGTTCTCTGGCCAGTTCTGCTGCAGTTCCGGATGCCGCCTGCAGAGTATGATGATAATCCAGTGAAATATGATCAAAAATCAGACCTTCAATAGTGGGGCTATAGGAGCGGGTTAATGATTCAGTACAACCGGTACATTCCTGAAAAGACAGCCAGATCACCGATGGTCGGCGTGCTGTTTCAAGGGCTTCAGCCACAGCCGACACCATAGACGGAGGCAGTGCCATTAATGAGGTCAGCGCAGTACAGTATTTTAAAAAACCACGCCGGGTGACCCCCTGCTGCTGCAACATTTCAAGCAAAGTTTGCCTGTTCATCATCCTTCCCCTTAGCTTTTACAGATTATTTTTCAGTCTCTCCAACGCACTTTTTATATCTTCCTGTTGTGCGAAAATCATGTCCGGTAAATAGGAAATTTCAATTAGTCTGCTAATTACATCACCTTCATCATTATAATGGCTGATCCACCAGACACCACTATAAGAAGTTTCCTGAAAAATACTTTTTCCCATAGCATTCATTTCTATTTTAACTTCACCAACACCCAGTATCTGTTCCAGTTGCTGTTCTTCACCTGCAGTCCAGGGCATTGCTCTTAAATCAATTCGATGAATGTTTTTTTTAGCTAGTAGTTTTTTCAACGCATGGTATATTTCCGTTACAATACTTTGCAGATTTCCACTTTGCACAGCGGGATCATCTACGATTATTTTTATATCTGATAAGTCCTGCATAGGTTTATTTACCCGCTTAATTTTCCTCTGCCAGAAGCCCTGAGCATTGCTCTTTATTAATAAGCTGCCAGTCTAATAATATTTTCTGTATTTTTTCTACCGCTTCCGGCAGTGCCTGTTTAACGTCTGAGCTAAGCTCACTACCCCAGTCAATAGTGTCGGGTTGAATACCGATTAAAACTCTTTTTTCAGGTAATTGTTCCGTTAGTCGGCTCATGTCAAATAAGTCCTGAAGGGATACCTCATGGACACTTTTGCCCGGTTGGGAAAGGAATTGATCCATGGCCTGATCCTGCAGAGAAAATATTGTACCTGGAGATTGCTGCAGATTAATTGCATCCAGCACGATAAGCTGCTGGTCAGAACAGATAAGAGAGAGCAGATCAAAACTCAAAGTCCCCCCGTCAATCAGTTTGATATCAAATTTTTCTTCCCATTGAGGATAAAAAGTTCGAATATGATTGAGCAGGTGTATGCCAATACCTTCATCCTTTAGTAAGGTATTGCCAATGCCGAGAATTGTTGCCATATTTCCCCCATGAGATGCATTGCGTTAAGACGCACCTACTTATAACCATACTTTTTTTATAGAATATATCAATAGAAACAGGCATTTTTACTATTTAAAATGATCTAGCTCAAAAACAATAGAAATGATTTTAACTTTTATATTTAAAATTGGCTTATACTTGTAGTTATAAATAACAAAAGTCATTAATTAAGGGCTCTCTATGTGTCTCGGCATCCCCATGAAGATCATTGAAATTAATCAGTTTATGGCACGCTGTGAAGCAAAGGGTATTGAACGTGACGTGAGTCTGTTTATGTTACAGGATGAAACTGTCACCAGCGGTGATTATGTAGTTGTACATGTGGGTTATGCCATACAGAAAGTCTCTGCGGCAGAAGCCATAACCGCCTGGGAAATTTATGATGAAATGCTGAGCCTTGATGATCAGGCGCAACTGGATGAGCAGGGCAATGCATGAACTATCTATCTGTCAGAGTATTGTCCGACAGCTTGAACAGCTTGCCCAGGACAACCATGCCCGCTCTATTAGCCGGGTCATAGTGGATATTGGCCCCTTGTCCGGGGTGGAAGCGCCATTACTGGAACGAGCATTTCCGCTGGCCAGCAGCGGCACAATGGCTGAGCATGCTGAACTGGTCACCCGAATTTTACCCATTCGGGTTCGCTGCAATATTTGCGGCAATGAAAATGAAGCGCCCGCTAATAAACTGCTTTGTTCTGCCTGCAACAGCTGGCAGACTCGCTTAATTAGCGGTGATGAAATGTTATTACGATCAGTGGAACTGGAAAAGGACAAAAATTATGTGTGATACCTGTGGATGCAATATAACAGATGCCAATCATCATCTTGTTGAACAGGGAGGTAAACACTCACATACCTCTAATGGTAATGAGGCCGTTGAAGTCCTGCACAATCTGCTGCATGAAAATAATCATCGTGCCGCCCATAATCGGGAGCATTTTGACCGTCACCAGGTTCTGGCTATTAACCTTATGTCATCACCCGGCTCAGGTAAAACGGCCTTACTGGAAGCCACTATTGATGTCTTAAATGCCTTACCTGAAACACAGCAATTATCCATTGCCGTGATAGAAGGCGATCTGGAAACCGAAAACGATGCACAGCGCATACGGGAAAAAAATATTCCCGCTATTCAAATCACTACCGGCAGTGCCTGCCATCTGGATGCCTACATGATCCATGATGCCTTACATGAACTGAAACTGGACGGACTGGATATCGTCTTTATTGAAAATGTCGGCAACCTGGTCTGTCCTGCCAGTTTTGATCTGGGTCATCACCTGAATGTTACCCTGCTGTCTGTCACCGAGGGCGATGACAAACCCTCTAAATACCCGGTTATGTTTCGTGCCTCTGATCTCAACTTAATCAGCAAGGCCGATTTGCTGGCGGTACTGGATGATTTTCAGGTCAGTAAAGCCGAACAGAATATCCGTAACCTGGCTAATCCGGCTCCTGTTCTGGAAATTTCTGCGCGTGATTCTTATAACAAAAACGGCATGGAACAATGGATTAGCTGGCTCAGAACACAGCTTGATCGATATCGTGAACTATTGAACCAGCATCAGACTCTGCTGCCCAAAATACAACATCAGGCCAGTCAGCATGAAGCGGCACATTCACACCATCATGAGTCTGCCTGAATACCATGCCGGATAACGTACTCAGTTCCAGCATTAATGCAAAAACCTGGCTGCAGCGGATCAATAGCTTAATGGCAAGCCCCGCTGCCAGGGCTCTTCTGGAGACTGACTCTAAAAAAGATTCCCGTAGTTTTAAAATTATGAATGTCTGTGGCGGGCATGAGCGCTCTATCTCCATGTCCGGTATACGCAATGCCCTGCATCCTTCTATTGAACTGATCCCCGGCCCGGGCTGCCCCGTGTGTATTTGTCCTGAAGAGGATATTTATCAGGCCATCCAGCTGGCTCTTAATGAAGATATTATTTTACTGGCCTTTGGCGATATGCTGAGGGTTCCGGTTAATACCACTAAAAAATCCATACGCACCTTGCAGCAGGCTCATGCCGCAGGAGCTGACATACGCGCCATAGCCTCCCCTCTGGAAGCGCGACAGATTGCCCTGCAGAATCCGCATCGAGCGGTAGTTTTTTTTGTTGCCGGATTTGAAACCACCACCGCTCCCGTGGCAGGCCTGATTGCAGAATCCATTCCGAAGAATTTATCATTTTTACTTGCGGCCCGTTTAACCTGGCCCGCTGTGGCAATGCTGCTGGAATCCGGCACACCGGGTTTTGATGCCCTGATAGCGCCCGGTCATGTGGCCACAATCATGGGCGGTAATGAATGGCAGTTTGTCATCAATCAATTCCGGATCCCCACGGCTATTGCAGGGTTTACCCCGGAAAGTCTGTTAGCCGCTTTTTACTCTGTACTACGTCAGCAGCTGGAGCAGCGTTTATTTCTGGATAACTGTTATCCTCAACTGGTAACGCAGCAGGGTAATATTTCGGCTCAGGCTCAGCTTAAGCAAACCATGAGCATTGTGGATGCTAACTGGCGCGGTATCGGCATTATTCCTCAATCCGGCTTTGCTTTAAAAACTGCTTATTATCAGCACAATGCCCGCCTGCTTTTTGCTGACTATGAACAACAGGCACGCCGCCACAGGGGGGCAATGCCTGCTGGTTGTGACTGTGCCAAAGTAGTACTGGGCAAGCTTTATCCCAATGAGTGTAAACTTTACGGCCGTACCTGTAAGCCTGATGATCCGGTTGGCCCATGTATGGTATCAGATGAAGGAGCCTGCCGGATCTGGTGGGTGCATGGAGCTCCCCGCAATAAAACTAAGGCATAAACTGTATGACTACTTTTTTGACTACAGTTCAACTCTCTATTAGCGGTCAGGTACAGGGAGTAGGCTTTCGCCCCTTTATCTACCGCCTGGCTCAGCACTATAACTTAACCGGCTGGGTAAAAAACTGTTCCGGTGAAGTCCTTATTACCGCTCAGGGTAAAGCGGATGATCTGCAGCAGTTTCAAAAGGCTATTTTAACTCAGCATCCACCTCTGGCAATGCCTGAAATAGATTCTGTCACCCCAATAAAACTCCAGGATCTGAACCGGTTTATTATTCACAGCAGTACTCAGAGTGAACAGGCACAGCGCCATATTCCGGCAGACTATTTTACCTGTCCAGACTGTCTTGAAGAACTGACCGACTCCGGACAACGACGTTATCGTTACCCTTTTATTAACTGTACCCAGTGCGGTCCCCGTTATACCATTATTAAAGATCTACCTTATGATCGTCCCAATACCAGTATGCAGGATTTTCCTCTCTGTCCAGCCTGTCAGCAGGAGTACAGCAACCCTCTGGACAGACGTTTTCATGCCCAGCCTCTGGCCTGCAGTGACTGTGGCCCCGAACTCAGTCTCTATCCAGGCGCCATACAGGGTAATGAAGCAGCGTTAAAACACGTAGTTGAGGCACTTCAGCAGGGCAAGATTATCGCTATTAAAGGCATTGGCGGTTATCACCTGATATGTGATGCCACAAATAATCAGGCCGTTATGCGCCTGCGGCAACGAAAACACCGGCCTGATAAGCCTCTGGCTGTTATGTTTGATGCCCCTCAAAAGGATCCCCTGTCTCAGATAAAACAGTATTGCCTGTTAGATGAGACGCAAAGCAGAACTCTGCTCTCCGCACAACGTCCGATTGTTCTGGTCTCCTTAAAACCCAATCATCTTGCAGCAGGTATTAATCCCGGACTCAATGAAGTAGGGGCCATGTTAGCCTATAGTCCCCTGCACTATTTAATTTTACAGGATTTTGGCTTCCCTATTGTAGCCACCTCCGGCAATTTAAGCGGTGAACCGGTATTAACCGATAATCTGCAGGCCATTCAACGTCTGGAAAAAATTGCCGATCTTTTTTTACAGCATAACCGCCCTATTTTAAGACCTGCCGATGATCCGGTCATACGCATCATTGCTCATAAAGCCCGCCCTTTTCGTATCGGCCGGGGTATGGCACCACTGGAATTTAAACCAGGCTATAAGTTAACCAAACCCATACTGGCTACTGGCGGGCAGATGAAAAACACCATTGCTCTGGGCTGGGATAATAGAATTATTATTTCACCCCATATTGGTGAACTGGACAGCAAGCGCAGTGGTGAAATTTTTGAACAGGTAATTGCAGACTTATGTCATTTATATCGCGTAACACCTGAGATAATTCTCTGTGACAGCCATCCTGATTATTATTCCAGTCGCTATGCTGCAGAATATGCCCGCAGGCATAATATTCCCCGCTTTACCATCCAGCATCACAAAGCCCATGCGGCTATTGTTGCCGGTGAATACCCGCAATGTACTGCTGAGCTACCCTGGCTGGTTTTTACCTGGGACGGCACTGGACTGGGCGAAGATAATAGCATCTGGGGTGCAGAAGGCTTTTATGGCCAGCCGGGACAGTGGCAGCGCATTAGTTCAATTAAACCCTTTAAACTGCAGGGCGGTGATAAAGCCTCCAGAGAACCCTGGCGTTCAGCCTGTGCACTGTTCTGGGAAACTCAGGCACAGCGAAAATCAGACCCTCAAAGTCAGGACAATTCAACAATATGGCCCCCGGAACTGGATTTGAAAATGGATCTGGAGCTGGCTTTTTCAGCCTGGCAGAAAAACTTAAATACTTATTCATGCAGTTCTATGGGACGGCTGTTTGATGCTGCCAGTGCAATACTGTCTTTAGGAAATTATTCCTCTTTTGAAGGACAGGGCCCCATGCTTCTGGAAAGTTTAATAAGCTCACCTTTACAGCAATCCGGTATTGCTCCCTTAAGCCTGTATACTGAAACCATGCAAAAACAGCCCCTGATTATTGCTGACTGGGCAGACAGTCTGACACTGCTTATGGATCAGCAGCGTACTATTAAAGAACGGGCTGTTTTATTTCACGAAATGATAGCGGAAACTCTGATTGCACAGGCAGTGAAAATTCGTGCGTTAAAAGGTAATTTTAATATTGGACTCAGTGGCGGTGTATTTCAAAATCGAGTTTTAACCGAATATATTTTACTACGCCTGAAAGAAGAAAAGTTTAATGCCTTTTTACCCCAAAAAATACCTTATAATGATGCCGGACTGGCATTTGGCCAGATAATTGAAGGAATGCATTATGTCTGACAGCATGCGGTTAAATACCCGCCACATTTCACTGGCTCACGGTAATGGCGGGCGTTATATGCGAGAACTGATTGAGCAGTTATTTGCTCACTATCTGGCTAATCCTTTATTAAATACTAAAAATGATGCCGTTAGCCTAAGCTTAAACGGCTCGGATATTGCTTTTACCACCGATGGTTTTACAGTCAATCCGCTTGAGTTTCCCGGCGGTACCATAGGCTCTCTTGCAATACATGGTACTGTTAATGACTTGGCGGTTTCCGGTGCCACACCCAAATACCTCAGTCTTAATGCCTTTATAGAAGAAGGGCTGGCCAT
>JALSUJ010000545.1:0-2173 GCA_027071355.1 Gammaproteobacteria bacterium
GAAATTATCTTTTTAATTCCTTATAAAAACTATGGGATAAGGCTGGCAGTTGTATTGAGAGTTATTTTATATATAAAAAATCATTTTTTTAATTTCAATCCTTTTTTTACTTGCTTTGTTTTCATATTTAAGTCCGGCAGATGTGCTTAAACCTACTTTAATGAGCGTTAATATCAGGGGCGGAATTGCTTATTGCTATATCTATATATAGTTTGATTGGTTTTTTGGGGGGGATTCATTGTCATCTGGATAACAATATACAATCTCGACACGGGATGATTTCACTCGGGGCAGCCATTATTGCGGTTATAGTTTTGTACTGGTGCTGGGAAGGCATTGTATTATAGCTTTAAAAGCCCCATCTATGCTAAAATCCCGAACCGGTTTATTCGGCTCTAAGAGTCGTTCATTAAAAATTGATTTTTGGACAGCTATTGAAGGAGTTTTTTTCTGATCGATACGCTAAAAAAAGAGCAGACAGCACTGCGAATTACCGCAATGAATATTCTGGCCGCCCGGGAGCATAGTGTGGCAGAATTGCGTAATAAACTTCGTACTAAGCTGTTTACCAGACTGCAGAATAAACTCAAACATCAAGTATCTCAAAAATCGCATGAGGATACTGATTTCGAGGATCAGCAGATGCTGTTGTTAGAACAGCAGAAGGAACATGCAGACGTCATTATAGAAGATCTCCTTGAACAGCTAATCGAGGAAAATCTGCTCAATGATGAACGTTTTGCTGAAACATTTATTCGCTCCCGAATGGCCAGAGGTCAGGGACCGGTTAAAATACGTCATGAATTACAGGAACGTCAGGTCGCATTAGAGTTTATTGATGAGTATCTGGATGAAAACTATGATTTCTGGCATGAAATACTGGAAAATGTTCGCCGAAAACGATTTGGTGAGGGGTTTCCACAGGATTATAAAGAACAGTCCAGACAGTCCCGTTTTTTATATCAGCGAGGTTTTGGAACTGAGTTAATTCGACGACTGTTTAACCAATTGTAAATACCGATTATGAGCAGCTTGCAGGAACACCTTTTATATGGCAAATAATTCAATAAAAACAAGTGCGCAGCTTCGTACTGCCTTTCTTGAATTCTTTGAAACACATGGTCACAGGCGTGTTCCCAGCAGTCCGCTGGTGCCCGCAAACGATCCCACCTTATTATTTACGAATGCCGGTATGGTTCAGTTCAAGGACGTTTTTCTTGGGCAAGATAAACGTAGTTATAAGCGGGCAACCAGCAGTCAGCGTTGTGTTCGTGCTGGCGGAAAACACAATGATCTGGAAAATGTCGGTTATACCGCTCGTCATCATACCTTTTTTGAAATGCTGGGTAACTTCAGTTTTGGCGATTATTTTAAACGTGAAGCGATACAGTATGCCTGGGAGTTTCTGACTAAAACAATTGGTTTGCCGGAAGAGCGCCTCTGGATCACTGTTTTTAATGAAGATCAGGATGCTGAAGATATCTGGCTTAAAGAGCTTAAAGTATCCCCGGATCGTTTTTCCAGAATTGGCGCCAAAGATAATTTCTGGGCGATGGGGGATACCGGTCCCTGTGGTCCCTGTAGTGAAATCTTTTATGATCATGGTGAAGAGGTACCTGGCGGGCCACCAGGTACAGCGGATGAAGATGGTGATCGTTATATTGAGATCTGGAATCTGGTCTTTATGCAATACAGCCGGGATAAATCCGGGCAACTGACTGAACTGCCGCATCCTTCTGTTGATACCGGTATGGGCATGGAACGTCTGGCAGCTATTTTACAGGGCGTGCATAATAATTACGAGATTGATTTATTCCAGCATATTATTAAGATTATTGCTCAACTTGCTGATTGTAAAGATTTAAGTAATAAATCTTTACGGGTGATTGCGGATCATATTCGCGCCTGTTCCTTCCTTATTGTAGACGGTGTTATTCCTTCTAATGAAGGACGAGGTTATGTCTTACGACGAATTATTCGTCGTGCCATTCGTCATGGGCATAAGTTAGGACTCAGGGAACCTTTTTTCCATAAACTGGTGGCTGTACTGGAACAGGAAATGGGTGAAGCCTATCCTGAACTGACTAAAGCTCAGGCTCAGGTTGAAAAAGTACTTAAGCAGGAAGAAGAGCGTTTTGCAGAAACCCTGGATCAGGGGATGCATATTCTGGAA
>JALSUJ010000545.1:2183-5653 GCA_027071355.1 Gammaproteobacteria bacterium
ATCAAACAGCTTGCGGGTAAAACAATACCTGGTGAAGTGGTTTTTAAACTCTATGATACTTATGGCTTCCCTGTGGACCTGACGGCTGATGTAGCACGTGAACATGGCCTGGAAATTGATCGTGAAGGCTATGAACAGGCAATGCAAAAACAGCGTGCAATGGCACGAGCTTCCAGCAGTTTTGCAATAGATTATAACGACAAGGTGGAACTGGACGGCAGTACGGAGTTTTTAGGTTATAGCGAATTAAAAACTGACCAGAGCCATATCAGCCAGATTATTCTGGACGGTGAAAAAAACGATACTCTGGAAACCGCCGGGCAGAGTGCCATGCTGATCCTGGACAGTACCCCGTTTTATGGTGAATCAGGTGGTCAGGTGGGTGATACCGGTCGTATTAGCTGTGCCGATGCTCAGTTTGATGTTATTGATACCCAGAAAAAGGGAGCGGTGTTTGTTCATATTGGAAAACTGGTTAAAGGCAAGTTCAGAGTTGGTGATCAGGTCAGCGCCCAGGTTGATCCGGAACTGCGCAGTCGAATTGCCTGTAATCACTCGGCCACGCATTTACTACATGCGGCTTTACGTCAAGTACTGGGTGAGCATGTACAGCAAAAAGGCTCCCTGGTTGATAGTGAAAAGCTGCGCTTTGATTTTTCCCACTTTGAAGCGATAAGTCGTGAACAATTACAGCAAATAGAAACAATTGTGAATCAGCAGATCCGTTGTAATCATAGCGTTGAAACCAATATTATGGATATTGATGCCGCCAGAGATAGTGGTGCGATGGCCTTGTTTGGCGAAAAATATGATGATCAGGTTCGAGTTTTGCGTATGAGTGATTTCTCTATTGAACTGTGCGGAGGCACTCATGTTAAACACACCGGAGATATTGGTCTGTTAAAAATCACCTCAGAAGCGGGTGTGGCTGCTGGCGTGCGACGTATTGAAGCGGTGACTGCGCAAGGTGCTCTGAAATATGTTGAGCAGCTAGAACAGCAGGTCGATAATGTAGCGGCTCTGCTTAAATCAGGACGGGACACCGTTTACGATAAAGTGGGAGCTCTGATGGAGCGTTCACGCAAACTGGAAAAAGAACTGGATCAACTGAAAGCCAGACTGGCTAATGCTCAGGGAAATGAACTGACTGATAATGCGGTGGAAATAAATGGTATTAAAGTTCTGGCCGCCAAACTGGAAGGTGTGGATGCCAAAGGACTGCGTGACACCATGGATCAATTAAAAACCAAACTGGGTAGTTGTGCCATCGTTCTGGGGGTGGTCAATGGCAATAAGGTAAGCCTCGCAGCAGGTGTCAGTAAAGACAGCACAAAGCGTATTAAAGCCGGTGATCTGGTCAATAGTGTTGCCAGTCAGGTGGGTGGAAAAGGTGGTGGGCGGCCTGATATGGCAATGGCCGGCGGTAATCAGCCAGAAAATCTAGAAAAAGCTCTTTCAATGGTTCCATCTTGGGTGGAAGATCAGTTAAAATAAGCGCCTTTTCAGGCTTGCTGTAATATTTCTGTAACAAAAGACAGCAATAACCCCTGTTTTATAATGAACGGCTGATAATAATGGCTCTGATAGTACAAAAATTTGGTGGTACTTCGGTTGGTACGGTAGACCGTATTAGAAACGTAGCAGAACGAATAAAAAAATTCCGGGACCGGGGTGATGATGTTGTCGTAGTCGTATCCGCCATGAGTGGCGAAACTAACCGGCTCATTGAAATGGCCTACCAGATCGAAGACAGGCCTAATGCTAGAGAATATGATGTCCTCCTGTCAACCGGTGAACAGGTAACTATTGCCCTGTTAAGTATGGCATTGAACAAGCTCGGTGTTCCTGCTCGCTCATATACCGGAACCCAGGTGCATATTCTGACTGACAGCGCACATAATAAAGCCCGTATTCTGGACATTAAAGAAAAAAATATGCGTACCGATCTGGAGCAGGGCAGAGTGGTTGTAGTTGCCGGCTTTCAGGGGGTTGATGAACAGGGTGATATTACCACATTAGGTCGAGGTGGTTCTGATACTACGGCAGTTGCACTGGCTGCTGCACTAAATGCAGATGAATGCCAGATTTATACTGATGTAGATGGTGTCTATACCACAGATCCTAGAGTGGTTCCCGAGGCACGGCGTCTGGATAAAATTACGTTTGAAGAAATGCTGGAAATGGCCAGTCTGGGCTCAAAAGTATTACAGATCCGCGCAGTGGAATTTGCCGGTAAATACAATGTGCCGCTGCGGGTACTATCCAGTTTTGATGAACCGGATTTTGATGCGGATGGTTCCGGAGCCAGTGGCACTCTAATCACTTATGAGGAAGATGAAATGGAACAGGCATTGATTTCAGGTATTGCCTTTAACCGTGACGAAGCCAAACTGACAATCCTGGGTGTGCCTGACAAACCGGGTGTGGCTTATAGTATTCTGGGTCCGGTAGGTGATGCCAATATAGAAATTGATATGATTATTCAAAATATCAGTGCCGATGGAACCACAGACTTTACCTTTACCATACATCGTAATGACTTTGAGTCTGCAACAGCGGTTTTAACCAGAGTTTCAAATGAACTGGGTGCCAGGGAAGTGGTTGGTGATGATAAGATCGTTAAAATTTCACTGGTGGGTGTTGGTATGCGTTCTCATGCGGGCATAGCCAGTAAAATGTTTAAGACTCTGGCCGAAGAGGGCATTAATATTAATATGATCTCTACATCAGAAATTAAAATTTCCGTTGTGGTTGATGAAAAATACCTTGAACTGGGTGTCAGAACACTGCATTCTGCTTTTGGTCTGGAACAAAAAACAAGCTAATATTATTTTTTTAGGCTAAATGACAAAAAATAAGCCATAAAGCTTATTTTTTACTTCATTTGCGGAACCTTAGAAAGTAAACTAACATAATAAACTATGAGTATTTATCTCATATAATAATCTGGATTGGCAAAACTTTATTTTGCTAAGCGTAAAGGAGAACCATAGTGTTAATTTTAACTCGCCGCGTTGGTGAAACTTTGATCATTGGTGATGATGTTCATATCACTGTTTTAGGAGTCAAAGGCAATCAGGTTCGCATTGGTATTAATGCACCAAAGAATGTTTCTGTTCATCGTGAAGAAATTTATGAACGTATTCAACAGGAAAAATCATCATCAGATGGTGACGGTGGCGATACGACAGATTAATAAAAAATCAGGGTTCACTTAAATTTTTTAAAAAGTCAGTCAAAAAGTCAAAAAAAGACTTTACCTGAACGCTAACTAAAGGTATCCTAGCGTTCAAATTTTGGAGAGGTGGCCGAGTGGCTGAAGGCGCTCCCCTGCTAAGGGAGTATACGGTTTGTAGCCGTATCGGGGGTTCGAATCCCCCCCTCTTCGCCATTATTTAAAACGTGTATTTTTGAAATTTTCAGTTGACAAATTGATGTTAAAACTTCATAATTCACGCACTTTTTTATTG
>JALSUJ010000546.1 GCA_027071355.1 Gammaproteobacteria bacterium
TTATAACCACCCTGATTAACATACTGAAGCACACCAAGCAGACGGTAAAATTGTACAACAGAATCAATACGAATAATCTCTTTGCCCTGCGGACTGAAAAAAACCAGTGTGGGGGCATAAAAAATATGTAACTGCCGGGCCCAGTCTCTGGCATTGGTTCGGCTTCCATCAGGGGTAATCACTGGTGTGGGTTTCCACATATTCAGCTGTACAACATTCATTTTTTCTATGGCATCAATGGTAGCCATTTCGTTTAGTGGGCCGCTGTGCAGTAAATCGCAGGCATGACAGTTTCCCTGTTCAAAAAATACCGCCAGTGGTTTGCCGTTTTTCAGTAAGGCAGGTAAATGATAGGGTGGTGGGCTGAAAAATGAACGTTCATTGAGACCGGCTTCAAGGAAAAAATCGCCCTGTTCTGCGCGTGCCAGATATTCACGAAAGGTCTGCGTTTTATAAAAACCTTCAGTCACATATTTGAGTGCCGCACGAAATTGATACGGCGGGTAAAAACCGCGTAATCGAAACACGGGTTGACCCTTAGCATTATAAAAAACCAGTGACGGGGTAAAGTTGGTGTTGTAATGAATAGCCAGTTCACGTTCGGTATATTTTTTGCCATCAGTATCGATAATGTCATCAATACCCCAGATATCAATAGCAATAATATCGTAATGCCGACGCAGGTAGTTTTGAATATCGGGATTAGCGAGGCTGGTGTTGATGAACTGTTCGCAATAAGCGCAGTCTTTCTGTCCAAAATAGACAATAATACTTTTTTTACCGGCTTTTTTTGCCTGTTTCAGGTCATCACGTAAATCCCCCATGGAGAGTTTAAACCAGTCAGGATAAACCAGTTCATTTTCAAGTCGGGTGTCATCAAAATTCAGATCATTAAAGTCATCATGGTTGTTATCCGCCAACACGCTGTGGCTGAATAGAACACAGGCGAAAATAAACAGCAGACAATATAGTCGGGAAGGTAGTGTATTTTTAGCGGGCATAGTATGATTCAGGTATCTTCATTTCCTTAACTATATAATGGATACAGAAAAAGTGCTATGCCTGTGACAAAATCCAGTACCCGCAAAGTCACCGTTTTGTTATTGATCTCAACCCACTGTGCACATTGTGCGGCAGCCTTGCAAATTCTCACCGGCATGGTGAAACAGGGGCAGATTGCGAAACTTGAAATCATTAATCTGGAGCAGTTACCCGACATGGCAAAACAGATGGGGGTACGTTCGGTTCCCTGGGTGCAGATTGGTGATTTTGTGTTTGAAGGGGTGCTGAGCCAGCAGGAAATCCTCAGCTGGGTAAGCCGTGCGGCTGATCCACAGGGGGAGCATGATTATTTACAGGAGCTGCTGTTAACCGGCAAGGTCAATGATGTTGTCGGCTATATTCGTAAACGCCCGCAGGCATTAAAGGTGGTGAGTGGTTTTCTGGATGATGCGAATGCAAAAATAAACCTGAAACTGGGTGTTGGTGTGGTGTTTGAAACGTTTGCCAGCGAAGCGCTGATGGATGATGTTATCCCTGATTTAATCCACTATCTTGAGCATAACGATC
>JALSUJ010000547.1 GCA_027071355.1 Gammaproteobacteria bacterium
ACAAACCTTCAGGACCGTTATCAGTACTTCCTGCCCAGTAGCGTACACCACCACCGACACTGACCAGCTGTTCTCCTATTTTAAGTACCTTAGATGCTGCAATATTAATTGGTACAGCCGATTGTTTTGACTTCCAGTCGTAGGTAGATTCTGTATTTATTGAAAATGTCACGGCCTTTTTGGTTGTATAGGTCAGGAAAGGCTGTAAAAAAGTGGTGCTAATGTCTTGCCTATTGTTGTCGCCAGCTACAGACCATATATGATTAGCCAATACACCATAGCTCCAAGAGCCATCTTGTTTAAGTGCAACTGCCGTGGGACCAAGCCCCCATTTTTCTGTTCCAAGTAGATCATCTGTTGCAGTAGGAAGCAAAAATACTGGTCCAGCGCCCCATATCCAACCACTCTGTGTTGTTTTTTTTGGTGAAAAAAACAAACTCTGCACCACATCTCCCAGTCCTGATTGACTATCTTTGCCTGTAAATATGTCATCTTGCACAACAACGGGTAGAATGGTTCTAGAAATAAGAATCCATTCATCATTTAATGAAAAAGGAGCGACTGGCTGGATATTCATTAGATAACGTTCACCCTTGTCATCTGCCCCTATATTTGAATCGTAGTTCAATTGAAAAGGAACACTGATCAGTGCAGCAATAGGATTGGCTAACTGCTTGGCGAGTTCTTCATTGCTTGTGGCAAAAGCCAATTTTGTCATAAGCAGGCTTAATAAAAACAGCACTCCACAAGTTTGACGAATAAGTCTGCTTATTGATTTATTACTTTCAAGTTCCAAAAACATTACTTTAGTTTCCTTGCAATTGTCTGACTGGCCAGAATTTTAGACCAAAAAGGAGCATAACCTGCCGCTGAAGCTTGTGGCTGACTTGAGAAAAATGTGATCACTATATCAGCTTGTCGATTGATATAAATAACCTGCCCATGAATGCCAACAGCAGCATATCCGCCTTTTGTATCATCAATTACCCACCACATATTTTTATAAGCAAGCCACTGAGAACCGGCATATTTTTTATTGTTACTCATTTTAACCTTATCTTTAGAAGACAGTTTGATTGAAGCGTCAACCCAATCGGCAGATACTATTTGCTGACCGTTAAAGTGTCCTCTATTAAGAATCATGTTGCCAAAGCGTGCGGCATCCCTTAGTGTGGTATTAAATCCTCCAGTGGCCACACCCATATAAGCGCGATCTACTGCAATGTAGGCGTCATGCTCTGTGCCGAGTTTCGACCAAATATTTTTTTGGATAAATTGATCATAAGGCATGCCCGATATTCGGGCGATTAACCAGCCAAGAAGATCTGAGTTGGCAGAGTTATAGTCAAAAACATCGCCAGGTTTTTCATTTTTATTTGGGTGAATAAATTTGGCTAGAAAGTCGTGTACGCCATAAATTTCACTGCTTTGCGGCTCAGCATCTCGCGCACCAATAACTTTTGCCATATTCATGGCGGGACCATAGTGTTTTAAGAAGTCAGATTCTGGATCAGTATAATTCTCCTTAAAATCAATTGAGCTACTATGGTTCAAAAGATTCTGTAT
>JALSUJ010000548.1 GCA_027071355.1 Gammaproteobacteria bacterium
GCCTTGGCCGATGGAAAAATTGATCCTGCTGAGCAACAAATTATTAACACGATTGCCAGTCAATTGGGTTTTAGTGCCGGTCATATTGAGCAACTCATCGCCTTAGTGAGTTCAAATCTGGGATTATCTGGTGGACACCGTTATCAATCACAAACGGGTAGTAGCTTTAAAACGGATACTGAATTATTAAAAGAAGCCTATGAGGTACTTGGTGTTGATGATTCAGCCACCGATGCTGAAGTGAAAAAAGCTTATCGTCGATTAATGAATCAACATCATCCTGATAAACTGGTTTCCAAGGGCTTGCCTGAAGAAATGATTGAAATGGCTACAGAAAAAACTCAACAAATTAAGGCGGCTTATGATTTTGTTAAGGATATTCGAAAAGCCCGTTGATTTATGTCAATGAAAATCAGTTCACACCCTAAAATTATTTTTTTCAGCTTGTTGCTATTCGTGCTGGTCAGTTTTCTGCTGGCATTAATGGTTGGTTCCACTGATAACATGTCTATAGTTGAAATATTCACTATTTTGGGTGACTCAGCCAAGCCTTTTCATCGCGTTTTATTATTTGATCTTCGTTTGCCACGAGCATTGACCGCTTTTGCTACAGGTGCATTATTGTCTATTTCAGGTGTCCTAATGCAAGTATTGTTGCGTAATCCATTGGCTGACCCCTATGTTTTAGGTGTGTCAGGTGGTTCTGCACTGGCGGCGCTGATTGCTATGTTATTGGGCTTAAATACTTTTTGGCTTACCAGCAGTGCATTTTTAGGTGCCTTATTATCCATTTTTTTAGTATTTAGTTTTTCCCATAGCCAAGGTGTTTGGTCTGTTTCCCGATTACTATTAACCGGTATTATTTTAGCCTCTGGTTGGGGAGCGATGATCAGTTTTGTATTGGTGATTGCACCACCGGAAAAAATTCATGGTATGTTATTTTGGCTCATGGGCGATCTCAGTTATGACCGTCCTCTTGGTTTGGCTTATGGTATTTTGTTGGTCGGTTTTATTATAGCAATGCTCATTAGTCGATCACTGAATCTTTTATTATGGGGCGAAATGCAAGCAGCAAGTTTAGGTTTGGAAATACGACAACTGCGATATATTATTTTTTTTCTATCCTCATTATTAACAGCCGGTGCAATTACTTTGGCTGGAAGTATTGGCTTTGTTGGCTTGGTGATCCCTCATTTAGTACGCTTAATAATGGGTTCTGATCATCGATTATTATTACCTGGTAGTGCCTTAATGGGAGGATCGTTATTAGTCATCGCAGATACTTTAGCACGTACCTTATTGGCTCCTCAGCAATTACCTGTAGGTATATTGACGGCATTAATTGGAGTCCCTATATTTTTGTATCTGCTCAGAAGGAATAATTAATTGTCTGAATGTGATAACAATACAAATGTTCATAAAAATCCGACAGTTAGCCTAACTGTAAAAAATATGGATTTATCAATTGCGGATAAAATTATTTGTCAGCAATTGAATATTCGCTTTAAAACAGGAGAGTTTTGGGGGGTTATGGGTATCAATGGTGTGGGTAAAACAACTTTTTTA
>JALSUJ010000549.1 GCA_027071355.1 Gammaproteobacteria bacterium
AGGGGATCAGGTCTGTTTGAAAAATCAGTCCGTTCTTTTTATCTTTTCAGGCTCAATTCAAAAAAAGCTATTTTCATAGCTATCACTTAAAACTCACTTTTGAATACCGGGTTCGCCCAACAAACGGTTCAGATTGTGGTTCGTTCCTCACACAATCTAACCTTATTCGTTATACGCTTTTAGCCACCAACATTGTTACAGCACCTTTCTGAAATTCATAATCTACCGGAACTAAAGAGACATTAATATTGACTGCTATTAATGCATCCATAACTGGCGCAAGATGCGGTGATTCTTCGTTATCTCCGATGGAAAGTAACGGGTAAACACGTACTTCTTTAGCAACACGGCACAATTCTTTTATAGCTAGAATGTGTTGTTTTTGATTTACGTGTTCGCTATACAAGAAAAGATAATGGGAGCATAAAGCCAAATCAAACTCTACATCTGCAAATGGCAGTGTTGGTAATGATGCATTTATATACCTTTTTGACGTTTGATGCTTTTCATAATCGTCAAGAAAGGTTTGCATTGCGGCCATTCTAATCCTTCCTAATTCTTCAGAGTTACTTATGCTCTTCCAAACGTAATCATTTTTGTTTTTTGACACTTGCTCCATTATTTGAGGATAGACCTCTTCAATTCTTGAACGGATTTGCTCTGCGCTAAATTGATAAATTGGGTCAATAGAAGTCACATGGCTACCAAGAACACTGGCTTCAATATTAAATGAGGCAGGGCCGTCACCACAGCCAAGAATACTTTTTTGTAAATCTTGTTCAGACAAGGAGAACATTTTCTGATACTCCGAAAATGACCGACCCCATGGGACTATACTGTGTAGTTCCATTATTGGTAATCCCGCCTGTATTCACGAACAATCTCAACAATTTGCACTTGGTATGACCTGTACCATTCCGCTTTTCCTAATTCTTGTGCAGCCATGTGTTCAGCGTCCTGCTTCCATTTAATAATATCTTTCTGCTCCTCCCAGTATGAAATTGAAATTTCTTGATCTCCCTCTGTCACAGAAACAAACTCAGAACAGCCATACTCATTAATCGCCAGCTCCCGCATTCTTGAAGCAGTTTTGGAATAAGCCTCGTTTAGTTTATTTATTGTTGCTTTAAATATTACTGCGTACATATGTATCTCATTTTTTCGTACCGGGTAGGTCAGGGTCTTACGACCCGTTCCCCCCTAAGAACTGTACGTGATAGTTTCCCATCATACAGCTCAAGCCTTTCTTAAGCCGTTCACTTACGACCCGGCTGCTTATTTGTAATAAAGTTATTTCCATTGTGTAATAGTACACAAGGAAAAAGCCGCGTGCCAGTATTGTTTGGGTGTTTTCCACTGTACCTTGTCAATGCCTGGCGTTTTAGCTCCCTTATTACTTATAATCATTTTGACGGCCAGTAATTTGGCCGACTTTGAGCAGCTTAAGATCCGTTGTAAGGCTTTTACCTTACCCCAGCGCTTTTCCTGCACAGCCTTTGCGATACGCAATTGAATACGATAAACATTACGACGTATCTGCTTCCAGTTTACATGGTTCCAGT
>JALSUJ010000550.1 GCA_027071355.1 Gammaproteobacteria bacterium
CTGTTAGTTTGTAAATGGTATGGAATTTGCTGCAAGGTTAATGCCACCCGACATAGATTGGCATGGCAGATATTTATTAATGTACCAAAGGAGATAAGAATGACTAAAGTAGTAAATGAAATAACGACTGCAAATGAAGCCTATGTGGCTGATTTTGGCGATAAAGGTAACTTACCTATGCCTCCAGGGCGTCAGTTTGCTATCTTAACCTGTATGGATGCACGACTCGACCCTGCAAAATATGCAGGGCTTGCCGAAGGTGATGCACATGTTATCAGAAATGCTGGAGGTAGGGCCAGTGATGATGCTATTCGTTCCCTAGTAATTTCTTATAAATTATTAGGCACTAAAGAATGGTTTGTTATTCATCATACAGATTGTGGAATGGAAACTTTTAATAATAAAATTATGAGTGATCTGTTAGCAGGCAGCTTGAAAACAGCTAATGTGGATGCCAGTGGATGGCACGATAGTAATACCGGGGGTGGCACTACGGACGGTAAATTTATTGAATGGCTAACAATCAGCGATCAGGAAAAAAGCGTCCTGGAGGATGTAGAAAGGATCAAGAATAATTCCATGGTACCTTCTGATATCCCGGTTTATGGATATATTTATGACTGTAAATCTGGAAAGTTGATTGAAGTTCCAGAAGCAACGGCAGCAGGAGCTGCAAAATAGTCAGACATTGATATGGGAGCTAATTTTTTATATTTATTGTAAAGGGTTTAACTCAGTTCCCATATTGATCAGAGGGTAATAGTATATAAAAAATTACTGTAACTATTTAGTGTCCAACCGTAAATTGCCTTCCTGGCAATTTAGCGGAGAGGTACGTCCCTGTACCGCAAGTGTGCATCAATAAACGGATGCACACTATTTAGTATAAATTGTGCTGAATAGATACAAATTATTTAGGTTTCATGCGGTCAAACGCCAGCATTTTTTCCGCCAGCGACTGCCAGTTAAGGTCGCGCATGACTCTGGCCAGGCGGTGCATTTCGCCGTTTTTAATCATTTTTCGACGTTCAGCTTTGTTTTTTACCCCGTAAAACGGCAGCATGATATTAAATGCCTCATCATTGTATTTTTTAATGGGGGTTAAAACATCTTCCCGGCGGGTATAATAAGCATCTTCACCGGACTCACAGGAACGGTTAAAGACATTAAAATTACGACAGGCCATCGGGCGAACCGGGTGGATGGAGCAGGCATCATTAATTAAAAAGGGGCAGCTGTTTAAGCCATCCAGATGCTGTAACTGTTGTTCCAGTTGTTGTCTAAGCGGGCCGTCCAGAACTTCTGTGGCGTACCAGGTCATTCCCATTAATTCCAGAGGATAAACCGGAATACTCTCATGTGATTTACAGCAGGTGGCACAGCCTCGGACACAGGCCAGAGATTTACCCTGTTTTTCCTCCCGTTTAATACCTACACTAATACCCTGATCAGTGATCAGATAGGCATCCATTAAAATACTGAGCCAGGGCAGACGTTGTTCGTGTTCGCTAAAATAAACACGCTGAGGCGGTGGATAGGCCGTTTGAGAAGGCTGGTTTTTA
>JALSUJ010000551.1 GCA_027071355.1 Gammaproteobacteria bacterium
TAAAGTTCCAGTCGGAGAGTATCTGCTAAACCTTCTAAAGCATATTTTGAAGCATTATAAGCACCGCGAAAAGGCAGAGAAATAATACCCAGTACCGAACCATTGTAAATAATTCGACCATAACCCTGAGTGCGCATCACTGGTATGATCCGGTTAGTCAGTTCCTGAGTACCGAAGACATTGGTTTCAAATTGTTCTTTTAAAACGTCACGGCGTAAATCTTCAACTGCTCCGGGTTGCCCATAGGCGGCATTATTAAACAGGGCATAAAGTTGCCCCCCGGTTTGTGCCAGTACCTGTTCGACGGCATTATTTATGGAATCACTGTCTGCCAGATCCAGAAAAACGGTTGCAAATCCCTGTTGTTGAAGAATTTTAATATCCTCATTTCTGCGTGCTGAGGCAAATACCTGATAACCCCGTTTTTTTAACTCACGGGCACAGCATAATCCGATCCCGGAAGAACAACCTGTCACCAGAATTGATTTATTTTTTGTCATAAAATTCGAAAAAAAAGTTTTTAAATTAAAAATAACTGCTAATATAATGATAGTGTCATTGAGCTTTAGTTTTGCCTGAATTTGCCGATTAAATGATTAATATAAGCAAAATGTCACGCCAGATGATTGTATACGAAAATCTCTATGAGAATATAGCAAAAGGTAATTAATTAGTGGATATAGCAACGGTTATTGGTATTATTGGTGCGTTGGGCATTATTGCTGTGGCAATGGTACTCAGTGGCGGCATTATACTCTTTATTAATGTGCCCTCTATTCTGGTGGTATTTGGCGGAGCTTCCTTTGCTGTTGTAGCCATGTTTCCCCTGGGAGTGACGATTAGTTCCTTCAAGGTGCTGCTGAAATCTATATTAAATAAAATTGATAATCCTAATGAACTGATTGAAAAAGGTGTTGAACTGGCCACTATTGCTCGTAAAGAGGGCATTCTTGGACTGGAAGGTCAGGAAATTCCCAATGAATTTTTACAAAAAGGGATCGGCTTATGTGTTGATGGGCACGAACCGGATTTTGTACAGAGAATGCTTTCCAAGGATATTAATCTGGCAGTAGAGCGGCATGAATGGGGACAGAAGTTCTTTATGAAAATTGCCGATATGGGACCGGCTATGGGAATGATAGGAACTTTGATTGGTCTGGTGGGTATGCTGTCTAATATGGATGATCCCAAAACCATTGGACCCTCTATGGCAGTGGCATTGCTGACCACCTTATATGGTGCGGTACTGGCCAATGCATTCTGTATTCCAGTGGCCGATAAACTGGCTTATATTGCAGACCAGCAACGTCTGAATCGCTCCTTGATACTGGAAATTATTGGTGCTATTCAGGAAGGTATTAATCCCAAGGTTATGGGTGAGATGCTGCAAACCTATCTGCCGGAAGGTAAACGTGCAGTGGCTGCAGCAGAATAGCCAATGACGGTCTTAATTATACAACGGCTTATGGCTATTTTTCACACTCATCAAAAAGTCGGTATCTGCTAGATGGAAGAAGAACAGAAGTGTAAATGTCCGGCGGGTATTCCTGCCTGGGTACTGACATTTGCCGACTTAATGTCTCTATTAATGTGTTTCTTTGTACTGCTGTTATCGTTTTCAGAAATGGATGTACAGAAGTTCAAACAAATCGCTGGTTCTATGAAAAATGCCTTTGGTGTACAACGTGATATCAAGGCGGCAGAAATTCCTAAAGGGGTTAATATTGTGGCTAGAGAATTCAGCCCGGCCCCACCTCAGCCTACCGTCATCAATGAAGTTCGTCAGAAAACCATGGATGATACCATGCAGGAGCTGAAACTGATTGAAAAGCTGGAGCAATTACAGGCGGAAGAAAATGAATTAAAAGATAAAATGGAAAACATGTCTGAAGCTGAGGCTGATTCTGAGGGACTGAAAAAACGTCTGCAGGAAGTAAAAGCTGAAGAAGCTGAAGTGGAAGCACAATTAAATGCTCTGAGACAGCAGCTCGATCAATTTCAGAAACAAAGCATAAAAGAGAAAGCAGAACAGCTGAGTGCCGCTTTAAAAGAAGAAATTCAGGCGGATATGATTGATGTAGAAGCCAATGATAAGAGTATTACCATAAGGATCCGAGATAAAGGCTCCTTTGGCTCGGGTACCGCAAGATTAACCGATGATTTTATAGATATTCTGGAAATTATTGCCGAAGAACTGGTAAAAACCTCTGGTAATATAATTGTTGCAGGTCATACCGATGATATTCCTATTAATACCACACAATTCCGCTCAAACTGGGAATTGTCATCTGCCAGGGCAGCGGCTGTTACTCATGAGTTATTAAGAGATGATCGTTTAAGTCCTACGCGCTTCAGTATTCAGGCTTTTGCTGATGTAAAACCCCTGGTAGCCAATGACAGTGCTGAACATCGGGCCATGAATCGTCGGGTGGAGATTATTATTTCTCAAAGCAAGGAAGATCTGGGTATTCCTGAAATAAAACCGCAGCAACCTGCAGATTCCAAAAAAGAAAGTGCTAGCAGAAATACCTCAGAAACTAAAAAGCCTGTATCAAAACCCGCTTCAGATAAGAGCCACACAGCAAATGATAGTAATGAAGAAACGCCCAGTTTTATTCAATTTTAACCAGCTATGAGCTAACAAAAAGCCATGAGCCAACAACATAGCCATAAGCCAGTAAAAAGCCATAAGCCAGTAAAAAACCCTAAGCCAGTAAAAAACCATGAGCATAAAACAGACTGAAGCAGAAAAATATGAGCGAAACTAATAATATCAATGAGCGCCGACAGTATTATCGAATTGATGATAGTGTCATATTTTCTTTTTCCATTGTTAATGAGAATACCCTGCACAGAGATTTAGATGAAGGCACTACAGAGTCAGATTCTTTTGAAATGATGGAACGGTTTGCTCAGATGAATCAGCAGATGAAAGTCAGTCTTGGGCGGATTTGTGAACTTTCACCTGAGACCGCCAGTTATTTGAAAAACCTGGATAATAAAATAGAACTGCTGGCACAAATGTGTCTGTTTAAGGAGCAGGATTCAGATCTGGGAACCCGCCGACAGATTAACCTGGGTGCCGGAGGTCTGGCTTTTGGTCATGATGAAAAATTAAAGCAGGGCAGCCTGCTGTCAATGAATTTGATACTCTCTACCGATTTACTCTGTCTGCGTCTGAAAGGCCGGGTACTGCAGGTTTCCAGCCAGAAAGAAGATAATTATCCCTATCGTATATCGGTGGGTTTTGTTGATATCTCTGCTCAGGAAGTGGATCAGATTATCCGCCATATTATGCGTTTGCAATCAGAACAGCTACGAGCTAAAAAAGAATAATAAGTCCTTTCCAATCTTTAAAAACCTCAGTTCAGCCCCAATATAGCAAATCCAGTAGCTTAAAAAATTTCCCCTTTTTTTATATTCAGGAGATCAAAATGCCTATATATGAATACCGTTGTGGTGCTTGCGGTCATGAAATGGAAGTGATGCAGAAAATGTCTGATGAGCCATTAAAAGATTGTCCGGTTTGCAAAGAATCCAGACTAAAAAAGCTGATTTCTGCGACCGGTTTTCGGTTAAAGGGCAAGGGCTGGTATGAAACAGACTTTAAAAATAGCAAAAAATCCTCCGGCAGCAGTTCCAGCGGTAAGTCTGGCGGTGGTTGTGGTGGTGGAAGCTGCGGCTGTGCTTCCTGAGTCTGCGGATAAATCTTTTTTAATGCGCCTCTTGTAGTCTGGGTGTACAAAGCTTAAAATTACCGGTTTTTAGTTCGATACATAATTAGACATAGACAAATACAGGAAACCGGGTATGCGAAGCCATTATTGTGGGCATTTAACAGAAGAAAACATTGATCAGGAAGTGACTTTAAGCGGCTGGGTACATCGTCGTCGTGATCATGGTGGTGTTATCTTCGTTGACCTGAGAGATCGGGAAGGTATTTCGCAAATTGTTTTTGACCCTGATATCCCGGAAATGTTTATGCAGGCGGAACGGGTTCGTAATGAATTCGTACTACAGGTTAAAGGCAAGGTACGTGAGCGTCCAGAAGGCACTGAAAATCCTGAAATGCCTACCGGTCAGATAGAAATCCTGGCACAGGAACTGGTGGTGCTTAATACCGCACAGACCCCCCCTTTTCAACTGGATGATGACGATGTTTCAGAAGAGCATCGCCTGCGTTATCGTTATATTGACCTGCGTCGCCCGGAAATGCAGCAGCGCCTGATGTTGCGGGCACAAATTACCCGTCATTTGCGTAACTACCTTGATGACAATGGTTTTCTGGATATTGAAACCCCTATATTGACCAAGGCCACTCCTGAAGGTGCCCGGGATTATCTGGTCCCCAGTCGTACTCATCCTGGTGAGTTTTTTGCCCTGCCTCAGTCTCCACAGCTATTTAAACAATTATTAATGATGTCCGGAATGGATCGTTATTATCAGGTGACCCGTTGTTTCCGGGATGAAGACTTACGGGCTGACCGTCAACCGGAATTTACTCAGCTGGATATAGAAACTTCTTTTCTGCCGGAAGATCAGCTGATGACCATGATGGAAGAAATGATCCGCGGGGTATTTGCCCGAGTTCTGGAACAGCAGCTGCCCAATCCCTTCCCTCGCATGACCTATGCAGAAGCGATGAACCGCTATGGTAGCGACAAGCCGGACTTACGTATCGATCTGGAACTGGTTGAAGTTGCGGATGTATTAACTGAGGTCGACTTTAAAGTGTTCTCCGGGCCGGCAAAAGATCCCAATAGCCGTGTTACGGCATTATGTATACCCAATGGTGCATCCTTAACGCGCAAATTAATTGATGAATACACTAAATATGTATCCATTTATGGTGCTAAAGGTCTGGCTTATATAAAAGTAAATGACAAAGCACTGGGTAGAGAAGGCCTGCAGTCTCCTATTGTTAAGTTTATTCCTGATGAAGCGTTGACGATTATTCTGGATAGAACCGGGGCTGAAGATGGTGATCTGATCTTCTTTGGTGCGGATAAAACCAAAGTGGTTAATGAAGCACTGGGGGCATTACGGGTTAAGGTCGCCCAGGATATGGGGCTGGTCAAGCACGGCTGGCAGCCGCTCTGGATAGTTGACTTCCCGATGTTTGAATATGATGAAGGCGCCAGTCGCTGGACGGCTTTACACCATCCGTTTACTTCACCTAATACGGACGACCCTCAGGAATTACTGGATAATCCTGGTGAAAGTCTGTCCAGAGCCTATGATATGGTGCTTAACGGTACGGAATTAGGCGGTGGTTCGGCTCGTATTCACAGCGAGAGCATGCAGGAAAGTGTATTTAAATTATTAGGTATTAATGACGAGGAAGCTCAGGACAAGTTCGGCTTCCTGCTGGAGGCTCTGAAATATGGCTGTCCTCCACATGCAGGTATTGCTTTTGGTCTGGATCGTCTGGTGATGTTAATGACCGGCTCCTGTTCTATTCGTGAAGTCATGGCCTTCCCTAAAACGCAGTCCGCAGCCTGTCTGTTGACTTCGGCACCTTCAGGAGTCAGTTCAGCTCAATTAAAAGAACTGGGCATAAAGAAACGTGAATCATTAAGTGATAAGATTGCACATTAAGAGAT
>JALSUJ010000552.1 GCA_027071355.1 Gammaproteobacteria bacterium
GCTAATGCAGATAATGATATTTACTCACTGGATAATTATTCGACCGGCAGTGTTAAAAACCATATCGACGGTGTGACTTATATTGATGGTGAAACCCGAGATATAGCAAAACTTATTCAGTTTACTCCGGATATTATTTACCACCTGGGTGAGTACTCAAGAGTGGAACAGAGCTTTGATGATGTTGAAAAGGTATGGCAATTTAATAAGAATGGTACTTTTTCAGTCTTGCAGTTTTGCCGTAAAACAGGTGCAAAGCTGATTTATGCCGGCAGTAGTACCAAGTTTGGTGATGGCGGCCTGGGCCGAAGTCAGAGTCCTTATGCCTGGACAAAAGCATCTAATACCGAACTGGTGAAAAATTATGGCCACTGGTTTTCGATACCCTATGCCATTGTTTATTTTTATAATGTCTATGGTAAAAGAGAAATATCAAGCGGAAATTATGCAACCTTAATTGCCTTATTTAAGGAAAAATTTCGTAATGGTGAAACCTTAACGGTGGTAAGCCCCGGTACTCAGAAGCGAAACTTTACTCATATTGATGATATTATTAATGGTTTAATTCTGGTTGGTGAAAATGGTTATGGTGATGAATTCGGGATTGGCTGTCAGGAAGCGTATTCGATTCTGGAAATTGCTCAAATGTTTGGCGGTGAGATAAACATGCTACCGGAGAGAAAAGGCAATCGAATGACCGCAGATGTGGTTACGGCTAAAACAGAAGCGCTGGGCTGGAAATCGACTAAATCAATTAAAGATTATATTAATGAGTTTATCAGAGATTTAGAAAAGTAAACTGTGATGTGCACTTGTCAGTCAAGTATATGCAGCAGTCGATAAATCCTCTTTGTTTACAGAGGGGAGAATGTTAAATACCGGGTTTATGAGTAGATAACTTTTCATTTTTAATGGTTTTTTATGATAGCTATTGGCCATTACCAGAGACTGTACAGGACGGTCCTTAAATAATGGGGCAATTTTTGAGAAATTTAATTTTTTTTCTGATATGGTTTCACTGGCTTTAGCCTCAATGAGTGCAATAGAGGCGTCTTTTGTGATGCCTTGTTCAATTAAAAAATCCATTTCAACACCATTTTGATCCCGGTAAAAAAACAGGTTTTTGCCTGGCTTGTATTGTCCTGTTTTAACTAATTCACAAAATACCAGGTTCTCCCATAAGTTGCCTTTATAAAGATGCTCCTGCCATTGCTTATAATTATGAATGTTTAAAAGATAGGCGGCCAGACCATGATCGGCAAAATAAAGTTTAGGTGATTTTACAAAACGTTTGCCTATATTGGCAAAGAAGGGGGGGAGTTTATAAACAATCCCGCTTTGTTCTAATGCAGCCAGCCAGTTTTTTATGGTTACATCCGATACTCCCACATCTTTGGCCATATCTCTGTAGTTGATTAACTGCCCAACTCGTGTCGCGCATATTCGTATAAATCTCTGAAACTCGACCAGGTTGCTGATATTGATGATTTGCCGAAGATCTCGTTCAATATAGGTCTGGATATAATCTTCAAAAAAAGTAGAGCTGTCTAAGGC
>JALSUJ010000553.1 GCA_027071355.1 Gammaproteobacteria bacterium
ATGTTTTTTACTTAAAAATAAAGTAGATAAAATTATTTTATGATGTCTTAAACAGGAAAAATATAGAAATTAACCCTGAAAATAAAAGGTTAATACCTAGGGGGGGGTAAAGCCCCATGAGGAAACTGACCCATTGTGACTCTGGGTAAGTGATTTAAATCCTGTCGGGTTTCAATATTTACCAGCCCCAGGTTTTTAAAAAGAGTCTGAAGATCCTGATTTTGAGTATAGCCGTGTTCCAGCATTAACCAGCTGCCGGGTTGAGTGTAATTGACAACATTCTCTGTAATATCAATGATATCTTTCAGCCCCCGCTGTTCAGAAAACAGGGCATTCAAAGGCTCGTATTTTTTAACATTGGCTTCAAGCTGAGGATCATCCGGGGCAATATAAGGCGGGTTGGAGACAATAACATCGAATTTTTCAATGGCAATATCACGAAACCAGCTGGACAGGCAAAACTGGATATTGGATAGATTTAGCTCCCGGGCATTGGCTATTGCAATATTCAAAGCCTGCTGAGAATAATCACTGGCAATCACCTGAGCCTGTGGACGTTCAGACGCAATAGCCAGGGCTATGGCCCCGGAACCGGTACCCAGGTCAAGGACTTTGCAGGAGTTATTCAGGGAAATTTTTTCCAGTGCAGATTCAACCAGCAGTTCTGTTTCAGGGCGTGGTATCAGAGTATCAGGGGTGACTTTAAGCGTAAAACTCCAGAAATCTTTTTCCCCGGTAATATAGGCGATGGGTTTGCCCTGCGCTCTCTGAGCAAGCAGCATCTGATACTGTTTGAATTGAGCATTGCTCAGGGGGTGTTCCGGCCAGGTCAATAGCCAGCTTTTAGTACGTAGAGCAGTGCTGCCCAGATTGAGCACTGTTAATAATACAATTTCACAATCCAGTCGGGGTGTATCAGTCTGATATTCAGAACTGGCGGATAGATACTCAACGCCCTGATGTATGGCCTGCTCGATAGTGGTTATAGCCATCTAAGTGCTTAATCCTAAAATGCCTGGTCGTCAGACATGGAAGCCAGTAATTCAGCCTGGTATTCGCTGAGCAGGGGATCAATAATTGCACCTAGATCACCATTCATCACTTCTTCCAGTTTGTATAAAGTCAGGTTGATACGGTGATCGGTTACCCGTCCCTGTGGATAGTTATAGGTGCGGATGCGTTCGCTCCGGTCTCCGCTGCCAACCTGTAATTTACGATCAGCCGCCTGTTCTGACTGCAGCTTTTCCTGCTCTGCGGCCAGTAAACGGGAAGATAGCATCGCCATGGCTTTGGCTTTATTCTTATGTTGTGAGCGTTCTTCCTGACATTCGACGACAACACCGGTTGGCAGATGGGTAAGACGAATGGCCGAATCGGTTTTATTAACATGCTGACCACCAGCTCCGGATGCCCGGAAAGTATCAATTCGTAAATCCTTTGGATTGATATCAATGGCTTCGACTTCATCCACTTCAGGAATAATGGCCACCGTACAGGCAGAAGTATGTACTCGTCCCTGGGATTCCGTTTCCGGTACCCGCTGTACCCTGTGGGCACCGGATTCAAATTTTAGTTTGGAAAACGCACCATGACCCACAACCCGGGCAACAATTTCTTTATAACCACCATGATCACCCTGATTTTCGGACATAATTTCCACTGTCCAGTTCTGGGTTTCAGCGTACCGGCTGTACATTTTAAACAGATCTCCGGAGAAAATTGCGGCCTCATCACCCCCGGTACCGGCCCGGATTTCAAGATAAATATTCCGGTCATCATTGGGATCTTTAGGTAACAGCATTTTCTGTAAATCCATTGACAGCTGTTCCTGAACCTTTCTGGCATCCTGAATTTCTTCTTCTGCCATAGCTTTCATTTCAGGATCATTGTCTTCCAGCATTTCAGTGGCGCTTTCAATAGTGTCAAGTGCATCATGATATTGGCTAAAACATTCCACCACCGGGCTCAGTTCGGCGTACTCTTTAGAGAGTTCACGAAAACGATTCTGATCATTCATAACTTCCGGTTGGGATAAAAGCACAGAGATTTCTTCGTGGCGTTCAGCCAGAGTTTCAAGTTTGCTTTGTATTGATGGTTTCACAGAGATACTCGTTGATGTTGGGTTTAGTTGTGTTTAAAGGGGGTAGTGCAGAGAGTTACAAGCAGCTAATGCTCCTGGGAAAGATCAAATAGTTCTATCGCCGCATCAATTAATTCAGAGCGCCCATCCATGCCGGCCTGCTTAATTTGAATACTTGGTTTATGGATCAGTTTATTGGTTAGCTGTCGGGCCAGTTCATTGACCACGTGTTGCGCATCTTTGCCATTATTCAACTGTTTCAGGGCATTTGCCACAGCCTGATCGCGCATGTTTTCGGCCTGGTCACGAAATTGTCTCATGGTGGAAATGGAATCCAGAGAGCGCAGCCAGTTCATAAAATGACTGACTTCCACATCAATAATTTCTTCAGCCTTCAGTGCGGCTTCCTGACGGGATTTCAGACCTTCGTCAATGATCTCCTTAAGATCATCAACCGTGTAAAGAAACACATCTTCAAGTTCACTGACCTGTTCTTCAATGTCTCTTGGGACGGCAATATCCACCATAAATATGGGCGCATGCTTACGTGCTTTAATGGCTGATTCAACTGCACCCTTACCCAGTATGGGTAATTGACTGGCGGTAGAGCTGATGACAATGTCAGCTTCAGCCAGATGATTGGGCAGTTCACTGAGTGAAATGGCATAACCATTAAACTCCTGAGCCAGGGTATAGGCTTTTTCTACGGTTCGGTTAGCAATAATAATGCGTCCGATCCCGGATTCATGCAGGTGACGGGCAACCAGTTCTATGGTTTCACCAGCTCCAATTAGTAAGGCGGTATGATGTTGAAAATCACTGAAAATCTGTTTCGCCAGACTGACGGAGGCAAAAGCAACAGAAACAGGGCTGGCGCCAATAGCAGTATCGGTACGAACCTGTTTGGCACAGCTAAATGTATGCTGAAACAGTTTGTGCAGAAACTGACCTATGGTGCCGTTATCTTTAGCCACAGAAAATGCGGTTTTTAACTGCCCCAGAATCTGAGGTTCACCCAGTACCAGAGAATCCAGACCACTGGCTACTCGCAGCATATGGCGTACGGCATCTTTTTCCGGGTGTAGATACAGGTATTCAGAAATATCTGTATTTTCCAGGTCATGATGCTTTTTCAACCAGCTGATCAAAACCTGTATGGCGGCCTCTGATTCACCATCATCGCAATTAAGCTGGCAATAAACCTCGGTGCGATTGCAGGTCGACAGTATTACGGCTTCATTAACCGCATCCTGTTCAGTCAGATCTTTGAGGGCCATAGGAATAGTATCAGGCGCAAAGGATAGCTGTTCCCTGATTTTTACCGGTGCCGTTTTGTGATTAATACCAAGTGCAAGCAGTGACATAGAAATTTATTTTTAAGTAAACCTTAATTCCTCTAATACAAAACCTTGTGTAACTACTCAGCGTATTCATCTTTTGCACCATTCTTGTAGGTAAGAGATGCGTTATTTTCGTACTCAAATGGTCACGTATTGATATACGCTCACATTTTCCGTGCGCCTCTTTGAGGTAGCGAAGCTATTGTGCCTTGAACTGGCACAAAATCTAAACACGCTGAGTAGTTACTAATTTTCTAAGAATGTCACTATACTGATTTTTCCCATGGATTGAACAGTTCTGCTGTACTTTGCTCCATATCAGAAAGATTTCTAGTCACAACGATACATTGACTGACAAGTCCCGAAACTGCAATTAATCCATCCATTGTAGGTAGCGGTTTCCCCAATAATTCAGATTTTCCCTGCATTTTTCCCCATTCTGCTGCAATAGCAAAACTGATTGGAATTATGCGGCCTTCAAAGCGTTTTTTTAAATCATCTTCTACCCATAATCGAAGTTTTTGTTTTCTGATTTGGTTCGATGCTTTTTCAATGCCCTTTTCAATTTCACCAAATGTCAGAACACTGAGGTATAAAGAATTTTCATCTTGTTCTTCTAACCATGAAATAACATTTTCATCTGGTTTTGGTTTGATCATTTCAGAAATCACGCAAGTATCCAGTAAATATTTCACAATTCAATTTCTCTGGGAAAATCATTAGTACGGGAAATATCTAATTCAGCATCTGCCAAAGGTGAATCTCTGAGAAAATTAACAAGACTGTTTTTAGGTTTTGTCATTGCCTCATATTCCTTATATGAAAGAACAACAACTGCATTATGGCCATGCTTGGTCACAATTTGAGGTTCATTAGCCATTGCTGATTCTACTAGTTGGCTAAATTTACTTTTAGCATCCTGAAGTTGCCAGGTTGTATGCTTCATATCGCCTCTCCTTACACAAATAAATCTAGTCAGACTAGACTGTATTTCATGTTTAAATGAATGTCAAATATACTTCTGTTAAATTCTATTTATGAAGCCCTGGTTCTGGGCAAGAAGGGAACTTACTTCAGTTTCGTAAAGCAATACTTCAACTAAAATAATATGTCTCAGACAGGACCATTTAACTGGTAGTTTCAAGGGATTTGTAATTGTTACACAAAATTGGTAGCAGACACTGCTTATTCAGTTAAATCAGTCAGGAAAACAACTTTCAAGTTATTGATTTTAGAGATAAGAATGGTGCCCAGGGCCGGAATCGAACCGGCACGGTATTGCTACCGAAGGATTTTAAATTCTTTGGAATATAACTGTAGAGCCCATCAAATCTAGTTCTGCAATTTACCAAACAGGTGTTTAAACACCCAGCATAAAGTCAAATTTTCAATAAATCAAAAACCACCGCTTAGTTTTTAGAATACAAATATGTTTTACTGATAATTTTTAGTTCGAGGATTTTAAATGTTTAAAGAAATCCATTTGATCATAGAGAATTCTAATAACATGAATTGCTTCATCAGCAATACGATAGAAAATAATGTGTCGATTAATGTGATATTGCCTGTACCCTGGCCTGATTTCATTAGAATTGTTACCAATATAAGGGTTTTCAGCGATTAAATTGAAGGCGTTTTCAAGCTCATCCAAATAGCTGTCTGCTTTATCTTCACCCCAGTTTTTAAATGTATGAATCCAAATATCTATTAAATCTTCTTCTGCTAAGTTCTGTTTGTAAATTTTATGCATCCGATGATTTCAATCCAGCCCGAATCTTTGCTTTTTGTTTGATTTTATTAATATCCAATTCACCTGCTGAACCACTTTCCTCACCAGCAATAAGAGCTTCACGTAAAGCTCCCAATTGTGAAGTTGCCTCTTTTTCTTCCAATAAACGTAAGGAGTCACGCATTAATTCACTTGTGGATGAATAACGGCCAGATTTAAGCATACTATCAATAAAATCATTCCAGTGCTCACCAAGACTAACAGTTTGAGTTCTTGACATTTTTCACCTCAAAATAAGACATATTCTTACACTTAATGCTAAGTCATATTTTTTACTAAATCAAGTTCACTGGAAATTCTTCCATAGAAAAAGTTAAAGCAAATTTGTAAAATATTTTTAAGGCATTAGAGGTAACTTTTATACTTA
>JALSUJ010000554.1 GCA_027071355.1 Gammaproteobacteria bacterium
GCATACGTTTACTGAAAGAATTGGCAGCCATAACAAAGGTATGCACCCGACAATTTAAAGCGGCGCTTATTTTGCAAAAGGCGCAAAAACGCCCCACTTTAAACCGCCGGTGATACCAGCGTTATGCGCATAAAACATTAGAGAGGTAGTAAATGAACGAAATTTTACATTCACATTTCGATGGCGCTGTAATATTTGATATTTCAGGCGTTTCAGTTGAGTATCAGCCTTTAAGGAAGAGTATCGATAGTGCTGGCGCTATTGAGCAAGGCCCAGTCTACTTTGGAGAGGAAAAGAAATATATTGGCGAAATAACAAAAATGTCATCAGTTGTTTTATTCACACATTACCCAGATGAAGCAGAATATACAGACAAAGACGTTATGTCAGCTATTTCGCAAGCATTAATTTAAATCAATACCGGAGGATATATGAAAACTTTAACTAAAACGATAATAGCCCTTGCCATCCTTGGTATGAGTATTAATGCATTCGCTGAATGGAAACGTACTGTTAAAACAGATGACTTTACGAAAGTTTCAAGCTATAGATTAACCTCCACCGACCAGAATAATGAAGTTAATATAATTATTTATAAATCTGGCAAAGGTGATTCTCCTAGACTCACTCTTCAAAGTGATAGCTTTGATTTTCTTTATTTTAAAAATTCTGATGCCAATGTTAAATTTGTAGATATAGTTATTGGAAAACATGTTTATACTGATGTGGGGATGAATGTAGGAAGCCCTCTCAGTTCTTTAATGCCAGGATCAAGTAGTTTTGTAAAAGAAGATAAGCTTAACCTAATAGTAAACGATCAGTTTATAGACCAAATGAGGGCGGGCAATATATTATCTATTAGACTTTCAGACAAAATTTACAAGTTCAGCTTAATGGGATTCACGAAAGCATCAAATGGAATGTAAATCGCTAAATATTACTTTCTATACAAAGAATAACGCATAACAAATAGCTGCACATGGACAATTCAAAGCGGCACTTGTTTTGCTGAAAAAGCAGCAAAAACGTGCCGCTTTAAATTGCCAGTGAGCTAGGCGTTGGCTTGTAAAAGCGTTTAAAGTAAGAAATTAATTCTTTTAATATAAGCGGTTGTAGTTCAATATTTCTAATGAAAAGGAATAATAGAAAGAGCTGGCACGGCTAAAGATATTAGCCGCGCAGCGGGCTAAATCTGAAACAAAGTGATCCGCCAGGTTACAGAGTAAAAAGGAAGTTAATTATCTGGCTAATCCAACGATAGTCAGGTTCAAAAAGTAAATAACCGCCTCCGGCGAGTGCAGGTACTCTGGCCTGCGATATTTGAAAAATATAAATGATTAAATCAGTTCAATATTTACAAGCCAGTTTAAACTGGGTTAGAGTCATAGCATATTTAAGAAAATATAATCTAAATAGCGTTAAAACCTGAATATCAGATTATTAAATAATGGCAGTTAAAATCGGTGCAGTCATGCAAGTGTTGAGTTTATGGCAAATCTGGTTGCCAACAAAAAGTTTAAGCCGACCCCCAAAGCTGTGCGCCTTTTG
>JALSUJ010000555.1 GCA_027071355.1 Gammaproteobacteria bacterium
ATCTGTTGAGTTAACAAATAATGAGCAACCTAACAAATAGCTGCACCAGACAATGCAAAGCGGCACTTGTTTTGCTAAAAAAGCAGCAAAAACGTGCCACTTTGAATTGCAGGTGAGCACGGCGTTAAGCGTAAAAATAACCTCATGGAATATAAATACACAATAATCTACAGGTTTGAAGGCATATCACAAAATAATCTCGATGAGGATAAGATTGTTTATCAAGATGACGATCTTGGGATTACTGTTGTTTTAACATCTGATGTTAATCGCCACTGTCTAAACATTGACAGAGGGCTTGCGTGCGCCAGCCTATTGTTGCGTGGAATGTTTGGCGCTGAAAAAATACAGGAATTGCCAATCGCGCTTGATTCGGAAGTAACAAAAATACAAGAGGAAAGATTATCAAATAATAAGTCTGGAGCTTATGCGGTAATAAATATTAACGGTCAAGCAGAGTTAAACATAAAAGAGAATCTTCAAAGAGAAACAGACCAATTCTGCATTTGTTTTGATGCCATAGATAAGGAATCTATTCGAAATCAGCATAAAGAAAGAATTCATGCAATAGTAGCTTCTTTAGCAATATCCACTAACCCCGAGTACCATGCCGAGAAAATAGCTAGTGGAATCTGTTTTTTTGACGCCAATGACAAGCCTTTATATAGCTATACGTTTCAAGGTGGTCGCGCACGTCTTACAGTCACCAAGCCAGTGGATTCTGAAAAAGAAAGCGAAATTTCAGAAACCATCGTTATTTCCAATGCTAATATGCAGCTTAAAACCCCTTTCCGTCTATTAACGCAGTCACTTGAAACCACGCAGGATAATCTTCGCGCCTTTGTATCTGCTTGGTCAGCATTAGAAATCCTGACGAATAAAGTATTTCCTGTTTATGAAGAACAATTCATCGCTGGAATAATGGATGATCACAATTCCCATGGAGTGGATAATTTTTTAGATCGGATCAAGGATGTAATGAAAGATAAATATAGACTTGCTGATAAATTTTCATTAGTGGCGTCTTTCTTGAGCAATGAAATAACAGATGATATTAAATTATTTAAAAGCATGAAAAAGATGCGTGACAATATTTCACATGGAGAAGAGTTCGATGAAGAAACACTCCCTGTAGAAGATGCTAGAAAATTAGCATCAAAGTATTTAAGGAATCACATGCTGGCAACAAAAAACGCTTAACAAGTAGCTCCAGTGGACAGCAAAAAGCGCCGCTCGTTCCTCGCTCTGCTTTCTGCTGCCACTGAGCACGACTAATATGGAAAGAAGGCCGTGTAAAATAAATTTAAGGGAAAAATCAGTAGCGAAATAAAATCAGGAAAAATAATTTTTTGTTGGTTTTTGAGCTGCATAGCAGGAAAAGGTAAATCATTCTGAAAGGCCACAGCGTAAAAAGCATTCTGCGCTGATAGCGTGAAAGATTGTGCAGATTAAAAATAGTCAGATTCAAATAGCCTGGCACCGATTGAGATCGGTGGTAAAAATAAATCAGGTTATATAATAATCAGTCTGTGAAAGTTGCCGCCAGC
>JALSUJ010000556.1 GCA_027071355.1 Gammaproteobacteria bacterium
TACATCTTCACCGGTAAATGAATGGGGGTTTTTAAAATACAGGGCGATGCCGTGATCAATAATATCGCCCTTAGCATCATAAAAAGGACAATAATCAGCATTTCTTGGAAGGGGAATTTTCTTTAGAATTTTTTCGGCAATTTTAAGACAGGCCGAACCGGATACCCTGACTATACCCACCCCCCCTTTGCCGGAAGGGGTCGCTATTGCTGCAATGGTATCGGTTGTCGCTGTCATACTGATGATATTATTTCAGAATTTGAAATATATGACTGATTTAACACTATTGTTCGGCTTCGATTCGTTTTGTAATAATGTATTGCTGAGTAATGGTTAGCGTATTATTCACTACCCAGTAAAGCACCAGACCGGATGGGAAGAAGAGGAAGAAAACTGTAAACATCAGCGGCATAAACTGGAATATTTTCTGCTGCATGGGGTCCATAGGTGCCGGGTTCAGCTTTTGCTGAATAAACATGGTAACACCCATTATGACTGGCAGGATAAAATAAGGATCCTGAGCCGACAGGTTTTGTATCCACAATGCAAAAGGTGCATTGCGCATTTCGACCGATTCCAGCAGTACCCAGTAGAGTGCGATAAAGACCGGCATTTGTACGAGTATCGGCAGACAGCCGCCTAAAGGATTAATTTTTTCTTCTTTATACATTTTCATCATGGCCTGGGACATGGCCTGACGATTGTCTCCATAGCGCTCTTTCATCGCCTTAAGCCGTGGCGCAACCTTGCGCATCTTGGCCATAGATTTATAACTGGCTTCTGATAATTTAAAGAACACAGCTTTAACAGAAATCGTCAGGAAGATAATTGCCCAGCCCCAGTTATTGAAAATACCGTGGAAAAATTTCAGTACCCAATAAAGAGGTTTAGCAATAATCGTAAGGATTCCATAATCCACCGTTAATTCCAGACCCGGTGCAATTTTCTTTAATCGATCCTGTAACTTGGGCCAGGCAACCAGTTCTGTTTTAAAACTAATCGTTTCACCTGCCTTAATACTTTTTGAGGGTGAACGTAATCCTAAAATATAACGGTCAGCAGACGGGTGTTTACTATAGGCCAGGTTATCTTCAGCCGGGCTGGCTATCCAGGCCGCCAGGAAGTAATGCTGAATAATGGCTATCCAGCCACCTTTCATCTCTTCATTTAAATCTTTTTCCGCCATTTCCTTAAATTTTATTTTGTTGTATTTGGATTCTTCGTTATAGACAACGCCACCGGTATAGGTGTAGATAAATTTTGATTTTTTATGGGTATTATTTTCTGACTTAACTAATTGTCGATACTGACTGCCACTCCAGGCCTGCTGACTTTGCAACTTGTGTTCTATATCAATAACATAACTGTTGCGTTTAAAGGTAAAGACCTTATCCACCTGTACACCCTTGTTACGCCAATGCAGAACCACCTTTAACTCCTTATCTTCAGGCGATAATTCATATTCGGTTTTTTCTGCCCGATAAAGAGCATAGTGATTGGGAGCAGTTTCCGCATCACTGGAAATCAAGCCGGTTTGTGCCATAT
>JALSUJ010000557.1 GCA_027071355.1 Gammaproteobacteria bacterium
CTTCTCCATCCTTAGGTTCGTAACCGCAACATCCCTGTCGCACTACTGCAGCTGTTGACTAAATTTGCAGGAGCAAATTTGAACAGCTATGCTGGCCTGAAAGGTGGAATACAGGGATGTATTCCATAAAAAAGAGTTACTTGCCGAAGGCGAAAAACAGAGGCCAGCAAAATCAACCCGGATAAGCAGTTATGAATAATACATATCAAACCCGTTTTGTCATAGCTTGTCTAACCGTAACGCGGAGCATCACTGTATGCATTCCCACGCAGGAGCGGTGGGAACGAAAATGCTGCGCCATCTGTGCGCCCTCCTGGGCATCAAATCAAATCCAGGCCGGGGATAAAACGAAAATCTTTTTTATTGTAGGTAAACAATTGTGCCTGATTCTCCAGTACAGTTGCAGCGATCAGTGCATCAGGAATATCCAGGGTGTGGCTTTTGGCATAACGGCTAATCAATTTTAATGCCCGAACAGAGACAGCCTCACTCAAATGTCCCATCTGGAACAACTGCATAAACTTATCCAGACGCTGAACCTCCGTTTTGTTTCTAGCGCCATAAACAAGCTCCATTGCTGTTACCGATGAAATAGCCAATGGCTCAGCCAATTTATTTAACTGGGTGGATGTCACTTTATTGCCTTTCAGGATTTCAATAAGAATATTGGTATCCAGAAAAATCATTTCCACGCCTTGCTGCGCAAGCTCTGTTGCGTTATCTCGTTATCCTTCCACATACCGGAAAACGCTGAGAAATCAGCAGGTTTAGCCGCTTCTCTTTCACGTGAGAGCTCTTTTCTGACGGCTTCGCGAATATAGGCAGACACCGACAAACCCAGATTTTTAGACTGTTGTTTCACCTGCTCGAAAAGCACTTCATCAAAATATAACTGTGTGCGATGCATAATCCCTCCTTTTTTTCACAGACTACATATACATCATCATTATACATCTATGTAATGTTGAATGTTTAGTTTTTAATTTTGAATTAGTCATTTTATGCTTTTATCAATTCACACAGATTAATCGTAACGCGGAGCATCACTGTATGCATTCCCACGCAGGAGCGGTGGGAGTTTCCACGTTTAAAATCAAGCATTATTTTTATTTATCCTTATACTTTTTCCTTAAAAACCAATCTTCATAAAAACATCTCTAAGCTGCTTTTTTAGCAAAATCAAGATACTTTTTCTCATCATATTTCTGGTTATTCTTATAGAGGGAATGCGCTAATAATACAACCTTTCTCATCACCGCTATTTGTGCTGTCATTTTTGGCTTGCCAGCTTCAATCAGACGATCATAAATGTACTTCATTTCATCATTGTGACGAACAATACAAAGCATTGGCATATATAATATCCCTCTCACCAGGCTGATCCCCTGTTTGGATATCCGTGTCTTACGCTTTAATGATGAACCCGATTCTTTTTGAACAGGATCCAGTCCCGCTAAAGCCGTTATTTGCTGCCTTGATGTATGTGGGTATCTTAGAAAAAGATAAAGCAATACAATACCGCATTTCGGTCCGATACCCTTAATT
>JALSUJ010000558.1 GCA_027071355.1 Gammaproteobacteria bacterium
TTATTGAGTTTATTATTTGCCTTAACCCGAGCCGACAAATACCAGTATAAAACCACCATTGAAATTGGTACAAAAGTGGTTAATGGTGAGTTTAAAAAAATTGAATCACCCAATACAGCACTGGCGAAGCTCAATGAGAGTTATATTCCTTTAGTGCTTTCTGAATATGTCAGAAAACATGATCCTGAACATAAAAATAAATATGAAATAAAAGCACGCATACCAAAAAACAGTGAAATTATAGTGCTGGAATCAAAGGGTCGGGAAGATCAGGAAGCTGTTTATACGCAATTACTCAATCAGGCTGCACAAAAAATTAATCAGGATCATCAGGATATTATTCGATTAATTCAAAAAAATATTGATGTTGAGATTAATAAGCTATCCAGCCAGGTGCAGGCATACAATGATGAAATAGATTTATTAACATCAAAAATAAAACGCCAGGATGAGGTGGCAAAACTGGTTAAGCAGGAAATTAATAATACTGATGCAATTTTGAAAAGTGCAGTAAAAAATAAACAGAAAGCAATAAACGAAGTAAAAGATGAATCCAAAGCATTAACCCTGATGCTATTAAATAGCGAAATCAGAAAAGCACAGGAAGATTCTGCAAGGCTTAAAGAAAAGCTGTATGTGGACGTGGCTGAAACAAAGGATAGCCTGAATAAAAAAATCAGGGATTTAAAGCGGAAAATAGCTAATGTTCATGATCAGCAATCAAAGCTGTCTTTGGAAAAAGAAAGTATAAAAGAAACCAGTGCATTGGCTATGCCTATACGCTCATTGGATAAAGTTAGTATTGACGGGAAGTTAATTGTGGCGCTAGGTTTTTCATTGGGGCTATTTTTTGGCTTGATACTGGTATTTGTAGCAGCGTTTTCTGAGAAAGTGTATGAGGCTGAAGGTGTTTAGATCTAAAGTTATTGAATATATGCTTTATTTGGACGTTTTTCGAGTAGCGGAGCGCGCGGAGGTAGAAAAGGATGCGAGAGACTTTATTTTGCCGTTGAATATGCATACGTAATGATCAAAGGTCTACTGGCTTTACGGCATAACTAGGGGTTTTTGAGGTATTTTCATAATACTTCGTGGATGTTTGTTGGCAGGGAGTTAAAATAGTACCCTCGCTTTTTGTGGGTATTTATGTCGCGCGCTATTATAGGGATGTTTTTCGGCATTATGCTGATTTCTGCAATAGTGTGTATGTTCTCTGTAGGCGCTATAGTTACCTGGTTTGAAGCCGGATCTACAAGTAAGGCTGCATATTGTAATCATCTCAATAGGCTTATTGTTTCAAAGTTTTCTCGCTATAGATTATGCCTTTCAATCACAAATTAAAGTGAAATACTATTCGGTTTCTAAAAGCATTTCTCTAATTATCTGTTCAGATATAAAAAATATATTTTGTTCATATTTAAGCTGATTTGCTTTTGTTTATGATCGCTTATGCACTGGATCAGGCTTTAATTGCATTGTCATTAGTGACTCGTGTCAATATTCTTTATAGAAATCCGGATATGATCAGGGTCTCTGGTAGAGGT
>JALSUJ010000559.1 GCA_027071355.1 Gammaproteobacteria bacterium
TTAGCTCTGCCTGATGTTTTTTATCTGCCTCGGCCTGACGTTTTTGTTCAGCAATACGACGCTTTTTCTCTTCAGCCTGGCGTTTTTCCTGTTCAGCTTTTTGTCTGGCTTCTTTAATACGCTTTTGTTCTGCGGCCTTTTTTTCTGCCTGTTTCCGTTGCTCTTCTTTGAGCTTCTGCTCTTTACGTTTCTTTTCCTGCTTTTTTTTCTCTTCTAATTGCGCGGCTTTACGCTGGGCCTCTTTTTTTCTGGCGGCTTCTTCTTTACGTTTTTGTGCGGCTTTTTTCTTTGCTGCTTTGTTACGTTTTTCTTCCCGGCGTTTTTTTTCTTTAGCTTCTCTGGCTTTTCTTTCAGCAGCAGCCTGGCGCTGCTGCTGCACTTTTTTCTGCTGTTCAATTTCCGCTATTTTAGAATTAAAACTATTTGCATCCACTGCGGTAGTCTGAATAATATCACCCTGTTTGAGAACAATCTGTCTGGGCTTATCAAATTCCCAGTTAAATAGTAAAGCGCCAATAAAAAGCAAATGCAGTATCACTGCAATGGTAAAAGCAATACTGTTTTCTTTTATCCAGTCAAGCATCAGACACCATTATGAGGTTGTTCCAGATGTCGTTGCCGATATGGTTCCGGGCTCCTGTTGTTCCAGAGTTTTTGTCATCAGACCCACATTGGGAATACCTGCCTGACTGAGCAGAGCCAGAACATCCATAATATAAACATATTGCACATCTTTATCACCCGCCACCAGCACGGATAGCTCAGGTGTTACCATAAGCTGATTTTTAATTAATTCAACCAGAGCATTTCGATCCACTGGATGCTCCTTACCCAGACCAATAGTCAGATAATACTGCCCCTGTACATCTACTTTTACAATAACCGTTTCAGTGGGTTTTGGATCCAGAGATTCCGTCTCATTTGCCTGCGGCAAATCGACTTTAACCCCCTGAGTTAATAAGGGTGTTGAAATCATAAAAATAACCAGCAGCACCATCATCACATCAATGTAGGGAACCACATTGATTTCAGCCATGGGCTTACGGCGTTTACGTGCCATTTCAGGTATGCACCTGACGATTCAGTAAATTGGAGAATTCTTCCATAAAACCATCGTAACGACTTTCCAGCCGTTCCACACTATAGGAAAAACGGTTATAGGCTATAACCGCTGGAATAGCGGCAAACAAACCCATGGCTGTCGCAATCAGAGCTTCTGAAATACCCGGGGCAACCATAGACATCGTGGCCTGCTCCACCTGACCCAAAGCTCGGAAGGAATTCATAATTCCCCAGACAGTACCAAACAGGCCGACATAGGGGCTGGTAGAACCGACCGTAGCCAGAAACGGTAGACCGGATTCCGCCCGTTCCACTTCCCTGTTCAGAGTCACTCGCATAGCCCGCTGTGCGCCTTCAAGTACAGCGTCTTTAACCATGCCCGGCTGTTTATGCAGCTTGGCGTATTCACGAAAACCCGCTTCAAAGATACTCGCCATGCCCCGAGCATTTTTACGCTGAGTTAAGGCTTTATATAAATCCACCAGATCCGCGCCTGACCAGAAACGACGTTCAAATATATTAGCTTCCTGTTTGGCTTTTTTTAATATCAGCCATTTCTGAATAATCATGGTCCAGGCTATAATAGAAACCACCAGTAAACCCAGCAACACCATTTGCACCAAAAAACTGGCACCGGTGATCAGGGATAATATCGACATATCATGTTGCATTTTTTAGCCCAATAAATTTTTTATAAATAGATTCAGGGAAAGCGGCGGGTCTTTTTTTATGCTGATTGAAACTAACCACTTTAACTTCGCCATGTGTTAATACTTCATCCTCAGAATTTTCGTTTGCCCGAACAATTGACTGTTCAAAAACAATACTGGCCCGGGTCAGTTTTTTTATAGTGGATTTTACCTGCAGAGCATCATTAAATAATGCCGGCTTTAAATAGTTAATGGACAGAGCACTGACCACAAAAACAATAGCGTATTCAGTTATTATCTCATCCTGTTCCAGATGTAGAGTACGCAGCCATTCGGTACGTGCCCGTTCCATAAAATTAAGATAGTTGGAATGATACACCACACCACCACTGTCGGTATCTTCATAGTAGACTCTGACTGGCCAGATAAATTCCATAGCAATTACTTCGTTTTTTCCATACCAAAATGTAAATAAGCCATATCAGTCGCCACCCGCCCCCGGGGAGTACGCATAATATAGCCCTGCTGAATCAGATAGGGTTCCAGCACATCTTCAATAGTGCCTTTTTCTTCACTGATGGCTGCAGCAAGATTATCAATACCCACCGGACCACCATCAAACTTTTCAATAATGCTCAGCAGCAGTTTACGATCCATCATATCAAAGCCCATGGGATCTACATCCAGTAAATTCAGTGCTCGATCAGCAACTTTAGCATTGACCGTACCATCACTTTTTACTTCTGCAAAATCCCGCACACGTCTTAATAAGCGATTGGCAATACGCGGGGTCCCTCGGGAACGTCGGGCAATTTCTCCGGCACCATGGGGTTCAATATCTATCCCCATAATTCCGGCAGAGCGGGCAACAATGTGAGACAAATCAGCAATCGAGTAAAATTCCAGCCGTTGTACAATACCAAAACGATCCCGCAGAGGAGAAGTCAGCAAACCTGCCCGGGTGGTTGCACCAATTAAGGTAAAAGGTGGTAAATCCAGTTTAATGGAACGTGCGGCCGGTCCTTCTCCAATCATGATATCCAGCTGATTGTCTTCCATCGCCGGATAGAGCACTTCTTCTACTACCGGACTCAGACGATGTATCTCATCAATAAAAAGTACATCACCTTCTTCCAGATTGGTCAGTAATGCGGCCAGATCACCTGGGCGTTCAAGAACCGGACCTGATGTCTGGCGCATATTAACACCCATTTCATTGGCAATAATATGGGATAAGGTGGTTTTTCCCAGACCGGGAGGACCAAAAATTAACACATGATCGAGGGCTTCATTTCGATTGCGGGCAGCAGGGATAAATATTTCCATCTGTTCACATACAGATGGCTGACCAACATAGTCCTGCAGGCTTTTAGGGCGAATAGCCCTATCCTGAATATCTTCACTATGCAATTCTGTGGTGCTAATAATTCGTTCGTTATCGAGCATATATTCGTTTAATTTTTTACCGTATTTTTAAGCGCCTGCTTAATCAGCATTTCACAGCTCTGATCCAGAGTATCCAGTCTGGCAACCATTTTACTGGCTTCTACCGGTTTATAACCCAGTGCAATCAAAGCACTGGTTGCTTCTTTAATAATATCCTGTTCAGTACTTATATTATCAGACTCAGTCGAGGTTTTATCTATTAGATTTTGTTCTTCTGTCTGCCAGTCACTGAGCCTGTCTTTCATTTCAATGATCAGTCGCTGAGCGGTTTTTTTACCAATCCCTGGTAATCGTACCAGACCGCTTTCATCATTATTTTTGACCACCTGAACAAATTCATCCGCGCTGATCCCCGATAAAATGGTCAGTGCCAGTTTTGGACCCACACCGTTTACTCTGATCAGACTTTTAAATAACAGGCGCTCTGATTCACTATGAAAACCATAGAGTAACTGAGCATCTTCCCGCACTACCAGATGGGTCAGAATAACCACTGGGCTGTCCAGCTCAGGCAACTGATAAAAAGTACTCATAGGCGCCTGAACTTCATAACCAACACCGTGCACATCAATCATTAATTGTGGTGCCTGTTTCTGAATTAAAATACCGGATAATCGTCCAATCATAAGTATAAGTCGTAAGTCGTAAGTCGTAAGTCGTAAGTCGTAATGATTATAAGGTGAAGCGCTTTTTTCTTCTACCGCGAATGGCGCCAAGGACTTCTGCCGGATACCGCTGCTGAGCCTTGCTTTTAAATTCTGTCATGGTTTTTCTGGTGTTGGCATGGCATAAGGCTATGGCCAGAGCATCGGCCGCATCCGTTGGCGGCATCTCACTGAGATTAAGCAGAACTTTTATCATGTGCTGCACCTGGTTTTTGGCCGCATGTCCTTTGCCTACTATGGCCTGTTTAACCTGATTAGCCGTATATTCTGATACCGGGATATTATCGACCATCACGGCACAGATCGCTGCCCCACGAGCCTGACCTAATTTTAACGCAGAATCAGGGTTACGAGCCAGAAAAACATTTTCTATGGCCATTTCATCCGGTGACCATTGCTGCACAATTTTTTGAATATCATCAAAAATAATTTTAAGACGAGGTGGCAGTGGTCCACCGCCGGTTTTTATGGTGCCGCATTCTAAAAAGCGTATACGACTACCTGAGGATTCTATGAGACCATAGCCTGTTTTGAGGGAACCTGGGTCAATACCGAGGATTATTTTTTTTTCCGGAGTGGATAAGCTGATTTTTGTCCCCTCACTCTGGCTGGCTCTCTCAACTGGAGAAAGCACGGAAGTTGTTACAGGCTTAACTGTTACTGACTGAGTTCTTATTGACTGAGTTCTTATTGACTGAGTTGTTCCATGACTTCGTCAGAAAATTCAGCATTGGAATAGACATTCTGAACATCATCCAGATCTTCCAGCATATCCACCATACGCATCACTTTCTGAGCATCATCAATATTCAGATCCACAGAAGTCGACGCTTTCATTGTTACTTCTGCCACTTCCGGGTCAAAACCGGCTTCAACCATAGCATCTTTAACATCCATAAAGTCTTCTGCCGTGGTAATGACATCAATAGAACCATCATCATTGGTTTCTACATCTTCTGCACCGGCTTCTAAAGCTGCTTCCATAATAGCATCTTCATCACTGCCTTCAGGATAACTGAGAATACCTATTTTACTGAACAGATAAGCAACGGAGCCATCGGTACCCAGGTTGCCACCGGCTTTGGTAAAGGCATGACGCACTTCTGCAACAGTACGATTTTTATTATCCGTCAGGCAGTCCACCATAACAGCTACGCCACTGGGACCATAACCTTCATAACGAATTTCATCAAAATTATCACCATCGTTATCACCGGCACCCCGCTTAATAGCCCGCTCAACAGTATCACGAGTCATATTGGCACGCAGGGACTTATCAACAATAGCACGCAAACGCGGATTGGCATCCACATCACCGCCGCCTAAACGTGCCGCTACGGTAATTTCACGAATTAATTTAGTAAATAATTTACCCCGTTTGGCATCCTGACCTTTTTTACGATGCTGGATATTTGCCCATTTACTATGACCTGCCATTAGAACCTCTTTATATTTGACTGATTAGATTGACCAGTACACTCTCACAACTTTATTCTTAGTAGCAGGTATCTGCTACGGACCTGTTTATTTATACAATAATTGTAACTACTCAGCATGAATTACCGTATCTGCCTGCAGTGCCTGTATTTTCGGGGACGCTCAAGCACATCCCTGTGTCGCTTTATCTCGGCATCCTGCCTCCATAAACCCCGAAAATACAGGCACTGCAGGCAGATACTCTTACGGAGTTCAAATTATGCTAAATAGTTACCAATAATTAAACTA
>JALSUJ010000560.1 GCA_027071355.1 Gammaproteobacteria bacterium
GTCTGATGCTTTTCTATATTTGTTGCCGGCTTTTTTTAAGAATCTTTTATATGTATTAAAGATTGCGCTTCCCCTGATGATTCTTGCCGGCTTTCTCGGTGCATTTTTAATTGAGGTTCTACCAAAGGGAAGTTTGTCTGGCCTGAGCCTGTCGCCAGCTAGTATGCTGGTGATTGCATCTGTCGGGGCTTTTTTGCCAGTGCCCATTGCCTTTGATGTGATTATGGTCAATGTACTGATTAGTGCCGGTCTGGATATTGGGCTGGCATCCATTTTGTTATTTTCCCTGGGGATTTTCAGTATTTATCCTGCCATGGTTATTGGCCGATATGTTTCTCTAAAATTAAGTGTGCTGATTTTTTTATCTGTCATTATTGTTTCGATTATGGTGGGCTTGCTTAGCCATTCAGTGGGAATTCAATTGAGAGAGCATGCGGAGCTGGCAATAGAAAAGGAATTTGATGCACAAAGGCAGTTAAAGTCTTTTAATCAGGTTATTGATATATGCCAGTCGTTTAAAGATAAAAGCAGTTTTAATTATTGTGTCAATAAAGGTTTTTCAGATAATGCCTTTATTAAGGCTGGTGTGGATATATGTAATATCGGTGAACTAGATAAAAATACAAATACCCGTAATGCGCAGGCAATATGCAGCAGTGTTTATAAAAAAATATTTGCAATCAATAATGCGATAAAGAAGCGTGATATTGCACAGTGCCAGTCTTCTGGCTCAGAAAAATCCATTGATGAATGCCGGCTTGCCTATATTCGTGATGGGGCCCTGAATTATTCCAGCCTTGATATATGCTCGAAGATTCAAACTAAGGAAGCTCGGCGATATTGTCGATATGCTGTCATAGCCGATAGAATGGCAATGAAATCTGAGCAGGCCTGCGAGCTTAATTTAAGTGCTGATATGCACCGGCAATGTATTGATAATCTAAATGCGCATATTGCCTCTGAAACACTGGATTTATCAGAATGTAATAAATTACCTACAGATAATGCCATTAGGATTTGCCGATCCACCGTTGTTTCACTGAAAATATCACGTTTTCAGGATTATTCCATTTGTAAAAAGCTGTCAGCTTTTAATGAAGTTCAGGCCTGTGAAGATCAGGTTATTATGCAACGATCACTTGCAGAGAAAAATCCATCCATTTGTGGAATCTTGTCAGATAGGCGAATGCTTAAAAAATGCTATGTCGATGGGATGATTCGAAAAAATCAAAGTCGCCTGCTTGCTATGAATCTTTCGACTTTTAGTGATGATGGCGGGGCTTTAGTAGAAGCTTCAGATAGTAATAAGCGCAAGATGACACAGCCCTTATCCTGGATAGATCTTTATAAAGACGATGCGGTTTCCATTGCCTTTGTCAATCATCGCTCGCGGGACATTCACTCGGGTAAAATATTTAGCAAAATATCCGGGGATAAAATCGGTTTATACAATACCTGGAAATTTAATCTAACAGATTTTATGGAGCCCTTTATTTATGGCAAGGGCCTGGCCTCCGGGGATTTTAATAATGATGGCT
>JALSUJ010000561.1 GCA_027071355.1 Gammaproteobacteria bacterium
GTGCCCATTATCCTGTTCACCAAAGGTGGCGGCATGTGGCTGCCTGAAATTGCCTCAACCGGCTGCGATGCCATCGGCCTGGACTGGTCGGTTGATATGAAGCTGGCTAGCCAGCAGGTCGGCGATCAGGTCGCACTGCAGGGCAATATGGATCCAGCCATTATGGGCACCAACCCCGAAACTATTCGTCAGGAAGTTGCTAACATCCTCGCCGATTACGGTAATGGTTCCGGCCATGTCTTTAATCTGGGCCATGGCATTACACCAGAAATCGGTCTGGACAACGTCAGCGCACTGGTCAATGCTGTACATGAGTTGAGCGAGCCCTATCATCTTTAAAATATACCACCGGCTAAAACAAGTGGTATAAAATCGAAACCTTCCCACCGTGTAAACGGTGCAAGTAAAATCAAAAAAATCAAGACTTGATGATTCTTAAAATAAATATCTCATCGAGTCTTGCCCCAATGCTTTTGTTTTTCTCACGTATCAATCACCAAGCCCAAAGAGATCTACAACGCCAGATATCCAGGGGTGCGATTAAAAAAGTAATGAGGCCTGTTAATATCATACTTTATAGAGTATTATTAAATATACGGTATAAAGTACTTTAAAAGGTGTGATTATGGCAAGCATTACAGCAAGCGAATTAAAAATCAAAGGTATCTCCGTGGTAGAGACTGCGCTGAAAGGTGAAGAAGAAGCGATTATTACGGTACGTGGCAAAGATAAATACGTGGTGATAGATATGAATAAATACAGCAATCTGCGCGAGTATGAACTGGAGATCGCTCTGCTCGAAGCCAAAGCCGATGTAAAAGCAGGACGGGTTAAACGTGAGAGTGTTGCTGCACACATGAAACGAGTCACGAAGTAATGGCCTATACGCTCATTTATCCAGAGAATTATATAAAACGAGCAAGAAAGTTTTTACGCAAACACCCGGAGATACATGGACAGTATCGAAAAACATTAGAACTGTTAGAGCTTAACCCCAGGCATCCATCCTTACGCCTACACAATCTGGAAGGTCGGCTGAAAGGCATGTCATCGGTATCCATCAACATCAGCTATCGCATCGTGTTAGAGCTTGAAATCAAAGGCAAAGAAATTACACTCATCAATGTGGGTAACCACAATAAGGTTTATTAACCCGGATATTTCATGGGAATGCAGACAATGGGGAGATATTCTATAAAAACAGTCAGTGTGTCAGTTTTGACGATTCACCGAAAAGCATAGCCATAGCTATGGTTACAGGCAATTATTCAAAGGGGCCGCTGAGCCATAATTAATAGTAGCAGTCCAAAAACGGCATAGCGGGCAACGGGGACATCGTGTATTTTTCTAATATACCAATATTGACTTGTCAATTCATGATGGTAAGTAAAAACTATAGCTTTCCCATGAAATATTCGGGTTAATGCAACAGAGTAATTTAGTATTGTGTCAAGATCATGTAAATAGAGTAATATAAATTCAACAAATGAGACACTAAAAACGCTGAAATGTTTTAAAAATGGATTCTGCCGTTAAT
>JALSUJ010000562.1 GCA_027071355.1 Gammaproteobacteria bacterium
CCAGGAACTTCAAGATTTATTACTCCTGGTCATGAGCCAGGAACTTCAAATTTATTACTCCTGGTCATGAGCCAGGAACTTTATAATTGTTCATCCTGGTCATCAACCTCAAAATTGAACATTTGTTGACATTAGGCATCGGGGATGATTTAATAATTTTCTTTATTTTATCTCTTTTGTGATGCAAATATTCAAATAAATTAAGTTTCTGATCAGAAAAATTCTTTCTGAATTAAAAATTTCAAGGTTTTTATACAAAGAAACCAAAAAAATAACGGCTACCGCCTTAGCCCCGACGATACCACGGCCTTCGGCCGACAGTGCCCAAGCCCCCTGTGCCTTCGGCGTAGGCTTTACGATTGCCCCGCCTTCGGCTTGAGGTTTTACGATTGCCCCGACTTCGGCTTTGGATTTCAAATTATTTTCCCCAAATTTTCAAAATATAATATTTTCCAAAAATAATTAAGTAGCACCTATTTGGTAGGGAGCCAAGTAATTTGCTCATACGAGCATTCAACGTTGTCGTATGATGCTGGAAAGGGCTTTATTGCAGTCGGATGGAGACTGGGCATCTATATCCGCCCAAGAACCTGGCCTACGATCAACTTAAAAATATTTTTTTCATTTGAATAGTTACTTGTATTACCTATATATACAAAGCACCTAAGCGAAAAAATTTGAAAAAATTAAAAAAATTTTCAACAATTTTATGTAATTTAGGAAGAAAAAAATTGTAGTACTTAGAACAAAGAATATTCTAAGATTCCAAAATTACAGTATTCGAGAGAAACAAATATATTCAGAGTTTTATTGATAATGGTCATGAACCAGAAGATTGATAAACTTATTGATCCTGGTCGTGAGCCAGGAACTTCAAATTTATTACTCCTGGTCATGAGCCAGAAAGTTCGAAGATTTTTTACTCCTGGTCATGAGCCAGGAACTTCAAGATTTATTACTCCTGGTCATGAGCCAGGAACTTGATTAATGTTGATCGTGGTCATGAGCCAGGAACTTCAAGATTTATTACTCCTGGTCATGAGCCAGGAACTTCAAATTTATTACTCCTGGTCATGAGCCAGGAACTTCAAATTTATTACTCCTGGTCATGAGCCAGGAACTTGATTAATGTTGATCGTGGTCATGAGCCAGGCACTTCAAGATTTATTACTCCTGGTCATGAGCCAGGAACTTCAAATTTATTACTCCTGGTCATGAGCCAGGAACTTGATGAATGTTGATCGTGGTCATGAGCCAGGAACTTGATGAATGTTGATCGTGGTCATGAGCCAGGAACTTGATGAATGTTGATCGTGGTCATGAGCCAGGAACTTGATTAATGTTGATCGTGGTCATGAGCCAGGCACTTCAAGATTTATTACTCCTGGTCATGAGCCAGGAACTTCAAGATTTATTACTCCTGGTCATGAGCCAGGAACTTGATTAATGTTGATCGTGGTCATGAGCCAGGCACTTCAAGATTTATTACTCCTGGTCATGAGCCAGGAACTTCAAATTTATTACTCCTGGTCATGAG
>JALSUJ010000563.1 GCA_027071355.1 Gammaproteobacteria bacterium
TGAAGAACTGGATGAGGCCGCTGGTTTTCTGGTGGATGGCCAGGAAGGGGTGCTGGGGATGTTGTTTGAAGACAACCTGATTGGTATTGAGTTACCCACTACGGTTAATTTAAAAGTTGTGGAAACTTCGCCTGCTATTAAAGGGGCCTCAGCGTCTGCCCGGACCAAACCTGCCACACTGGAAACCGGTCTGGTGGTACAGGTGCCGGAATATCTGGAACAGGGTGAAGTGATTAAAATTAATACCGCAAGCGCCAGGTTCAGTTCCAGAGCCTGATCCTGAGCCAATAATGAGGTATATATTATGCTGAAATTCCTTTCGTATTGTCTTTATTGCACGGTTATTTCCGGTTTGTGTTACAGTCCCTTGATTATGGCGCAGGACAATAGCTCAAATCCGACAGAGCGAACCATTACTCTTAAATTACCCCCCAAAGATCTGGCAAAATGGTATAAACCGGCCAACAAAAGACAGGTCTGGCTACATACCATGTTTCGTTTGCGTCGGGAACTGCTGGCTATGAATGATTATGCCCGTCAAAATCAGCAGGCCGGGCTGGAAAAATGGTCAGATAAATTTGCTAAAGACTATCTTTCTATTGCTCAGATGATGCCGCAATGGGAAAAGTATTTATATCCAGAAAAGCTGAAAATGCTGACAAAAGCGGTTAAAAGTAGGCAATATACAGAAATATCTGCAATATTGAAAAAACTGGGTAAAAGCTGCAGAACCTGTCATGATGATTATCAAACCGTAGCAACCCTGTTATTTAGAACTCCAGATTTTAGTCGAGAGACGGTGACTGTCAAAACATCAGGAGAAGAGCTGGACTATGATGAACTAATGGCGCTTTTATCCGATTCGCTTAACCGGGTTAATATTGCTATTAAAGATAAATATTTTAATAAGGCCGTCACGGCACTGACTCCGGTTAAACAGTATTTAAATGATTTATCATCCACCTGCAGTCATTGTCATAAGCAGGACAATATCCCTGTTAAACGTATTATGTCCGAAGCGGACAGCTTATTACCGGAACTGGAACAGTACTTAAATAAGCAGGATCAGCGGCAAGCCGGTGGTAAACTGGGTGAGTTTGCCGTTAAAGTCTGTGCCCGATGCCATTCCGTACATCGTTTAACTTCAGATTTAAAATCAGTTATAGAATAACAAAGCCAACAGGAAATCAATTTGAGCAAAGCCAATGTCGAAATACCAGTGGATCATAATCCGTCTCGTGAAACACTGGTTTATACCATAGAAAACAAGCTGTATATTAATTTGACGGATCGCTGCACTCTGGCCTGTGAATTTTGCCCGAAAATACAGGGTAGTATGGATGTGCACGAATATAATCTGCTATTATCTATCCGCCATCCAGTTGCGGAATATATTGACGCTATGGGTGACCCCACTCAATACGATGAAATTGTATTTTGCGGCTTTGGTGAGCCGACCCTCAGATTAAAAGAACTGCTGGCCATTGCCGACTATTGTCATCAAAGCGGTACGCCGGTTAGAGTCAATACCGATGG
>JALSUJ010000564.1 GCA_027071355.1 Gammaproteobacteria bacterium
GCCCGCCGTTCAGCACAAACCGCTTTGTATCATATTATTGAAGCCATGAGTCGTTGGATTGCTCCAATACTCACTTTTACCGCAGAAGAATTATGGACTTTTATTCCTGGAGAGCGTACGGAATCGCTATTTTTCCAAACTTGGTATGAATTTCCTGCTGAAATAAAAGATGAAATGGATGATGACTATTGGCAACAAATACTCAAACTCAGAGTGGCCTGTAGTAAAGAAATGGAAAAATTAAGAGTTGATAAAACCATAGGTTCATCCTTGGATGCGAAAGTTGATTTGTATTGTGATGAAAATATGCAAACCTTGCTCAGTAAATTGGATGATGAATTACGGTTCGTCTTAATTGTCTCAGAAGTCAGTATTCATGGCTTAGCAGAAAAAAATGATAATAGCGTAGCAGTAGAAGACTTGGCTGGTATAGCATTGAGTGTAACAGCTTGTGAGCACACAAAATGTGCACGTTGTTGGCATCACCGAGAAGATGTTGGTGAAAATGATGAGCATCCTGAATTATGTGGTCGCTGTATTGATAACGTTGCTGGTGATGGTGAAGTCCGTCATTATGCCTAGTCGAGTTGAGCTGCGATGTTAAAATATTTGTGGATAAGTGTCTTGGTACTGGCTGTGGATTTGGCCAGTAAATTATGGATAAGCCAGACGTTCCAGTTGCATGAAAGCCTAACGATTATTCCCCAGTGGTTTAATTTGTATTTGGCGCATAACCCCGGTGCTGCGTTTAGTTTTTTGGCCAATGAATCAGGCTGGCAACGTTGGTTTTTTGCATTGATAGCCACTATTATTTGTTTTGTTTTAGTGGTATGGATTAAACGCTTACCAGCACATGAAAAATGGATGGCTATTGCTCTGGGTTTAGTCTTGGGTGGTGCTTTGGCTAATTTATGGGATCGCTTAACCTTAGGTTATGTCGTCGATTTTTTAGATTTTTATTATACGACATCGGTAGGAAGAGAATTTCATTGGCCAGCATTTAATGTGGCCGATATGGCGATCAGCAGTGGTGCCGTCATGCTGATCATTGATGTGCTTTTTAGCAAAGATAAATTAGAGAGATCATAGATGTCTGAAAAAAAAATAATCGTTACTAAAGAATCAACACTGACTATTCATTTCAGTTTAACTCTGGCTGATGGTACACCGGTGGATGGTACTCAAGACGGTGACCCTATGACTTTTTCTATAGGCGATGGTTCAATGATCCCAGCCTTTGAAGAAATTTTGTTAGGCTTGTCTTGTGGTGAAAAACAACAAGTCAGTCTTGATCCAAGAGATACATTCGGCTTCCCTGAAAAAGAAAATATTCACTGGATGCCTTGCGATGATTTTGATCAGGCAATAGAATTAGAAGAAGGTCTAATGATTGAGTTTTCAACACCAGCAGGGGATTTATTACCGGGTATTGTGATAGCAATGGAAGCGGATCAAGTTCAGGTGGATTTTAATCATCCTTTGGCAGGACATGAAGTTATTTTTATGGTAGAAGTCATTGCGATAGAAGAT
>JALSUJ010000565.1 GCA_027071355.1 Gammaproteobacteria bacterium
TTCTAAGAGTGTAGCCTATGATTTTGAGTTTTACAGGAATATACAGGAAAATGTATGGAAATGTGCCAAAAAAATGACACGAAAGTAATAGGTGTTTGTACGGTACTGAATAGTGACTGATTTTTTACGCAAATGGCAGTAGCAAGCTGAAAGCAGCTCCTTTGGTCTGATTAGCTTCAGCTCGAATCTGACCACCCAGCAAATGGGCAATTTCCTTACTGATGGATAAACCCAGTCCTATCCCGCCGGCACCGGTATCCGTTTTACTGCTCTGTATAAATTTATCAAAAATCAGTTCCAGTTCTGTTTCCGGTATACCGGGACCTTCATCAACAATACGAAATAACAGGGCTCTGATTTTTTCTGAACCCTGTTCGATATACGCATCACTTAATTCAAAACAGAGCGTGCCGCCCTGAGGGGAAAATTTTATGGCATTGGATAATAAATTATAAACCAGTTGCTGAACTTTCTTTTTATCACTATTAATCAGCATTGATTCCAGGCTGATACGATAATCCACCTGAATTGCTTTTTTATTGATTAAAAAATCCTGTTCCTGCAGCATTTCCTGTAAGGTTTCATAAAAGTCAAAGTGCTCATAATTGAGCTCAGTCTGGTTGATTTCCAGACTGGATAAATCCAGTAAGTCATTCAGCAGTGACAGCAGTCTGATCCCGCTGCGGTTTATGCGTTCAAAATAAAGAGCCAGCTTATCTCTAGATGAGGATTCATAACGCTTCAGACCTAAAGAAGAATAACTTAAAATACCATGCATTGGAGTACGTAATTCATGTGACATATTTGCCAGAAACTGCGTTTTGGCGACACTGGCCTGCTCGGCCTTTTCTCTGGCTGAGGTTAGCTGATGATGGGTTTCATAATGTTTTAGTGCCAGGGTCAGCGTGGAGATGAGTTTTTTATTGGTCAGCTCGGTCTTTTCCTTAAAGTCATCAATATCATAATTGGTCACCGTAGTCTGTTCCTGAATAACACCCGGCTGACCCGTTCGAATAATAATACGCACATCATTATTGTGTAGATTATTACGTACAAATTCAACCAGTTCCAGCCCGGCCTTATCGGTTTCCATAATGACATCAACAAAAGCAACCGCAATATCTTTTTCATTTTCAAAGAGTTGTCTGGCTTCTTCTGCAGAATGCGCATCCAGAATTTCAATGCTCTGGTTACGAAACTGAAAACGATTTAATACCAGGCGAGTTACCTGATGTATTTCAGGTTCATCATCAACAATTAATACTTTCCAGCCGGGCGCAGCTTCACCCTGCGGCATTGATGATTGATCATTAAAAAACTGTAATTGTCCCATAATAACCTACTACTTCCCTATGTCTTTACTTAGTATAGACTGTAATACCCCAAACTGTCTAATCCAGGGACTGGCTTTCTGCAGATTTTCCGGTAATCTGGCTACCTCATTTTTTGCTTTCGGATAAGAATCAAAAACGCCGTATACCAGCACATAACGTGTTAAAGGTATGTTTTTATTCTGCTTATCTATGAC
>JALSUJ010000566.1 GCA_027071355.1 Gammaproteobacteria bacterium
ATTCTGGAAAGTCTTGTAGATTCAGTGCTATGGACATTCGCAGTAGGTTCAACTGATTTATTTAGGATAATAGCCGCTCAAATCAGAAATATTTTAGAGGCACAATGTCAGCGAGCAATTCAGCAAGTAAAATCGGTTTTATCAGCCTCGGCTGTCCCAAAGCTCTGGTAGACTCAGAACAGATCCTGACTCGCCTGCGTGCCGAAGGTTATGATATAGGCGATTCCTATCAGAATGCCGATATGGTGGTGGTCAATACCTGTGGTTTTATTGATGATGCGGTAACAGAGTCACTGGATGCCATTGGTGAAGCGCTGGCTGAAAATGGTAAAGTAATAGTAACCGGCTGTCTGGGTGGTAAAGGCGATATCGTAAAACAGACCCATCCAGAAGTTCTGGCGGTTACCGGGCCTCATGCGCTGGAAGAAGTCATGAGCGCAGTACATGAACACATTCCCCCGGAACATGATCCCTATACCAGTTTGATCCCCGAGGGCGGTATTAAACTGACGCCCAGACATTATGCCTATTTAAAAATTTCTGAAGGCTGTAATCATCGCTGTAGTTTCTGCATTATTCCATCACTGAGAGGTAAACTGGTCAGTCGCCCTGTAGGGGATGTGCTGCAGGAAGCCCAAAGCCTGGTACAGGCCGGTGTGAAAGAATTGCTGGTGGTTTCACAGGATACTTCTGCCTATGGTGTGGATGTAAAATATCAGACCGGTTTTTATCAGGGCAAACCGGTAAAAACCCGCTTTAAGGAACTGGCATCGGCTCTGGGAGAGCTGGATGCCTGGGTACGTATGCATTATGTTTATCCTTATCCTCATGTGGATGATGTGATCCCCTTAATGGCAGAAGGTAAAATCCTGCCTTATCTGGATATTCCCCTGCAGCATTGCTCGGAAGCAATACTCAAAGCCATGAAACGTCCTGCTAATAGTGAAAATATGCTTAAACGGATTGCATCATGGCGTGAAATTTGTCCGGATATTACCTTAAGAAGTACTTTTATTGTAGGCTTTCCGGGGGAAACTGAAGCCCAGTTTGAAGAGTTACTGGAATTTGTAGAGCAGATACAGTTTGATCGCATTGGTGCTTTTAAATATTCCCCTGTAGAAGGGGCAGCTGCCAATGCACTGCCTAATCCTGTAGCAGAAGACATTAAGGAACAACGTCTGGCCCGGTTAATGGCATTGCAGGCTGAAATCAGTTTTAACAAACTACAGGGTAAAATTGGTCAGAGCATGCGGGTTATTATAGACAGCATTGATGAAAAAGGCGTGGTTGCCCGCAGTGCCGCAGATGCGCCAGAAGTAGACGGACTGGTGTTTATCGATGCTCTGGAAAATGTGGACTTTGATCAGACTGCAGGGCTTAATCCTGGAGATTTTATTAATGTCAGAATTATTGATAATAGTGAACATGATTTATGGGCAGAGCTGTTATAAAAAACAGTGATAATAAAATATCTTATGACCAGCGATAAAATATATGCTCAACCACTGGATAAACTGGTGGATT
>JALSUJ010000567.1 GCA_027071355.1 Gammaproteobacteria bacterium
GTATTTCTCCATAATTTTTAGAAAAGGTTCCTTCATTGAACGGACAAGATGTAATATAGCGTATCTCGATAAAAATAACAAGGTGTAATATTAGTATGCTTGTTATTTGAAAGCCTAACGCCGCAAATCACCGGCGGAAAAAAGCATAGCGACGAAGGAGCGGCGCTTTTTTCCGTCCGAGTGAATTTGCCTTGTTATGTGCTTTATTCCTGACATTTACAAGCCAACTCTTCTGGTGAAATTATATGGAAATCATAATTATTCTTTAGCCATTCAACATTGGCTTCACTAAAAATGGATTTATCACCAGCTTTTTTAGCTACATCTCTGGTACAAAAATAATCGCCACCGATAGCTATATGGCAAGCGACTGAATCCCCATCTGCCCATTCTGCTATTGCCTTCGCTATATTGCCTACATCATTTTCTGGCGCTTCCTCAATGCCACTCATCCAGTGTGTGCTATATTTTTCACCAAGATTTTTAATATGAAACATTCCTGCTTCTTTTGACTCTATTTCTCTACCTACTTCAAATACCTTGTCATGGTATTTACTTAAATCCGCGTGCTTGTAAAAGTGCTCTTCAATATCAGGATTCACAACTCCTGCAACTCTTGGGAGTTTGATGATTTGAAAGCCAATTTCAATAGCATCCTTTAGATGAGTTTCTAGATAACTATTATTTCCAGGGTGCGCTGTTTTGTCAGGGCCGATAGAGAATGATAACTTTATTTCCCCGCCTTCACCTTCTTCTACTGAACTATTTATATTTGCTTTGTAATCCGAAAAAAACTCTTTTCTATCTTTTCTTTTTATTGCCTCAAGAGTAAAGACGGTTTCACAAAGGAATGGAGTAATGATTTTTTCATCGATTGCCTTTCTGATAGTTTTGAAGGATTCAATTGATGCCTCATTAGGAAACTTATCTGGGGAAGATATTATTCTCCAAACATTGGAATCAAACGTGATTTTCATTATTTACTCCATCCTTCTTTTTGCACATAACGCTTGAGTTAACTTGACCGTGAAAGCAGAGTGTAGCGAAGCGAAACGGCGCTTTTACGGGTCGAGTTGGACGACTTGTTAGCTGCTGCCAGCATATATCTCAGGTGGGTAAGCTTCAGTTTCAGCATAAAATTTTGTACCTTTTGTGTTTATTACTAAATAGCCACCACCATTATCCGCAATTTTTTCCTGTGCCTCTTCCCACTGTAATGGCTTTAATTCATCGAACCAACCTAGAAAAAGGCATGCTTCATTTTTGTTAAAGGAATGTTTTACACTTTTATATTTATCATCAAATACTTTATCAATTTCGTGGCATATTCGACGATGTAAATCTGTAGGCTTTTTAATTGCCTCATGCACAAAACGTGTCCGGAACTGTTTATTAACAAAGTTTTTTGCAAATGTTTCGATTGCTTGTTTATTATTCATATTTACAGCTAACGCCGCAAATCACCGGCGGAAAAAAGCATAGCGACGAAGGAGCGGCGCTTTTTTCCGTCCGAGTGAATTTGCC
>JALSUJ010000568.1 GCA_027071355.1 Gammaproteobacteria bacterium
CCTGAGTCCACTTCTAATTTTTTGGCCTGAACATCTTGCACTGGATGAATATATTTATACGCCTGTGGACTATGTTTTACTTTTAAATATTTTCGTTCGTTACCATTATAATCTTGTGGGAAAGTGATCCTACCGCTTAATATAGCACGTTCAACAATAGCAATATACATAGGTCTACATACTTGAGGAATTATTAACAAATCCTGTTCGCTGTCTTTTTCTCTATGATATTGATTCATGATCGCTCGCCATACCCGATCATTAATGTTTGAAAAGTCGCCACTCATTAAAGATACTGGAACGCCCATTGATGCCGCTATGCCTAATAATTGATAACTTTGAAAATCTTTATACCCTCTACCTGCGTCGTCACCTTCAAACAAAGTTATTTCTTCACCAGGCAATAATGATGGAAATGTCCCTGTCTCCATATCAATAATAGGGACTCCATTTGAATCTTCTTCTATCGGCTCGCCTGATATTGGATCAAATTTATAATCTTCTTTGCCATAATCAGGCCGTCTAATTACACCGGTAAATTGTGCCCTTGATTTCTTTCTTTCAAGTTCTGCATCATCATATTGATCGAATAAATGTGACTTAACAAGTGCTCTAACTGTTTCTGGCACACCTCTTAATTGCCCCGGTCTTTCCTGTTTGTAATGGTGAATAATATCACGTTTAAGGACTCTTACAAGTGAGTTAAAAGACACGCCTTTATCAAGAGGGTCACTTGGATAAATCCAATAAGCTACAATTTGACCCCTTACATTGATTTCAACACCTGACTTAATTTCACCGCCATTTGATAATTTTTTATTATATCCTGTGGGGCAAAAATGCGACTCTAAAATCTGAAACGATAACGGCAAAACAGACTGAGTGTCATTTCTAGATCTTACGATACGAATAAAGCACTCGCCATCCTCTTTTCTTGCGTTAACAGCTAAGGCTTGAATCCCAAACAATGTTAACGATCCTGCATAGTCACATTCAAAAACATAATCACTAATCAATTCATTAATTTCTGTATTGAATACTTCATTATGAGTGGTTGCTCTTGGTACAATACCTGTACCTATAACATTTGCCGTATCAATAGCAATTGATCGCTGAATCCATTGATTATTACGTACGGCATCATGTGAGCGGTTTCTAATAACTCTTATATTCTGTACTGCGGCACTGGTAGCACTTATTTCGGGTGCAGACCAATTTCCCAATCTGCGACCGCTTGAACTGGCTTCATATGTTTGGCTATTACTCATTGAAGCTATGGCTGTATTAGTCGCCATACTTAACCGTGTCTTATTCATTATAAACCCTTGCTTGTGCGTATACGATATGATCTAGGTCGTCTCACTGTAGTATCTGCTCTTGATATCTCACTCATGATATGAGCTTTTAATTCTAACAATTCCTCTGCGTTAAAATTTTCTTGCTCACGATCTTTAAACTTAACACGTCTTGCACCACTAGCAATTGCCTTGTTAATAATTATCAAATCATCTTCTGTATATG
>JALSUJ010000569.1 GCA_027071355.1 Gammaproteobacteria bacterium
TTATAATAATACTCTAGATGCTTCATTATTCCTCATCATGATTGTGTATAGGATAATTATTGATAAGAGTGCCACCTTTTAGCTCCTGAATTTCTTCAATGGTTTCTGAACCTAATTCTGAAGAGATATAACCAACAATGCCTCCAACTAATAAAAAAATACCTACAGTAACTAAAAAACCTGCTTCTTCTGGTAGAAACAGGAGCCCAACTAATAAGCCCCCCGCAAATCCCAGTGCAGTACTTCCAACCTGCTGTTCCGTATGCTGTCCAATTCTTTCAATTGGGGAGGGGTCTTTTATACCTCGTTTTTTTAACTCTGATGTATCTGTCTGATAGGCAGAATCTATCTGGTAAGCTCCAACTACAACACTAATCCATAAGGTACCATTATTGATCCGTCCAGCCCACCTGGACATGCTGTAGGTCTTAACATACTGATTACCCGTCCAGCCGCTTTCATAATGTTTTAAATAGAGACCCTTGCTGTTTTTATAAGCAAAGGTGCCCCCGGTTTTTTCCATCCCGGTAGCCAGTCCGCCAAAGCCGTTATTGATATTACCAATGCCATTAACCAAATTGTCAAGCCTGGTTTTAGCAACCGGCTCACCGGTTTGTGCATCAATAAAAACAATGTCGTCACCCTGTTGAAGAGCTTTTAACTGAGCATGGACTTTACCGGTTTTTGGATTAACAACATAAGCACTTTTAATATAAAGCTGAAACAGGTTCAGGCCTATGGTATTCATATCATCATTTTTAAGTGATGACATGGAACCGGATTGATATGTCTCTCCCATTAATGTCAGTTTTGAGCGTTTTTCTCCCTGACCTGGTTTGGGTGAATAGTCATCAATCAGCTGTTTATAATTATCATCGTTTGCAGGCCGCAATTCAACGGCTGTAACAGCTCTGCCGTTCTCATCCAGTCTGACATCAAACTGTGTCACCTCCTGTCCCTCTTTTATGACAGGGAAAGTGTGTCCGTCAACAAGGACTTTAATGGTGACCTGGGTGTTTTTTGTGCCACTGGCAATGATATTAAGTTTTGTACCCAGAGGAATATCAGGGTTTAATCCGTTTTTCGAACTGTTTGTCGAGCAGTTCTTCCCGGACAATATTAATATGCTCAGGGGCTTTAATACCCATTCTGATATGGCTGCCGGGTTGAAAATAAACAGTGAGTTTTATGTCGTTATTGATGTGAATGGCTTCGCCATTCTGGCGTTTTAAAACCAGCATAATGTCATCCTTGTTGTGTGAGGTCAGAATGTTCCTTTTCTGACGGGTTTATTTAGAAGCTGTTATTGAGCTCTGTCCGGGGTGTATTTTTTTATTTTATTCAGTAGGTCCTGTTCATTTTGTTCGGTTTTATTATTAAAACTACTCACCGGTATATTCAATTGTTTTTTATAGAATACTTCATTAGATTGTTCTTTTGTATATCCATTAAGGCTTAAAATATAACGGCCAATATCACCGCTTTGAGTGGTTGTTAAAGCAAACCAGATGGCAAAGAAAG
>JALSUJ010000570.1 GCA_027071355.1 Gammaproteobacteria bacterium
GGTTGTAGGCAGTGCATTACTCCATGCTTTACTATTTTTGGTATTGAGTTTAATTAAGCATATAACGTCGCCAATCAGCGGCAGCAAAAAGGGGCGCGACTTTTGCGCAAGCAAAAGGCGTGACGCTTTTTGCTGTCCGCTGGATTGGCCTTGTTAGGCTTTTTAGTCATTTTAATTTTGAGTAAATTTCAGCACTCTTGAATATTCCTTTTGAAAATCTTTGCTTTTTACCTGTCTTTTTCCAGCCATTACTTTCCATAACAACAGATGTCACTGTACCTACAAATTGTTTTTCGTGCCAATTTAGAGGTGATATTTCCCCAGTATTTATTGCTCTTGTGATTTTTTCTTCATAAACCATTACTGGGGAGTTACCAGTTTCCTCAGAAACTATGATAGCTCTATTTATATTGTCAGGATTGGTAATGGTTTCGAAAATAGATTGTTTCTGTTGCGTGTTACACAAAACCCTTGGGTAGGACTCCTCGTAATCGACAACTTCTGGTTGGTGAATTTTGCTACTTACTGTTACTGTTTTCATCTTGTATTTCTCCATAATTTTTAGAAAAGGTTCCTTCATTGAACGGACAAGATGTAATATAGCGTATCTCGATAAAAATAACAAGGTGTAATATTAGTATGCTTGTTATTTGAAAGCCTAACGCTAAGCATCACCGGCAGCCAAAAGCGGTGTGGCTGTAGCGTAGCGAAAGCCGCGCCGCTTGGCTGTCCGCGTGTATGCTATTGTTATGCCAGCCTTAGTTTAAACAGAACCGGAGTAATTCCAATATTCTGTGACTCGTTTAACTGCACAAGAATATTGCCCGCTCTTGTGGCTTCATCTAGTTTTGCTGTATGTGACAACCCAAGAGCTTGACATGCAATCGTTTGAACAACATTTAATGATCCAATTTTTGAATTAAAACTTCCCGCATCATGCTTCGTTCCATCTTGATTCCATGACACTTGCTTGTGTTTTGAACTAGTATGCTTTGATCTAGCTACATGGACATGCCGTTGTTGCTTAATAGATGGATTTTCAGCATCAACTCTTTGCATCCAATCCTTCTTTCCTGATTGAACCCATTGCCCTTCATTTATTAGTGCTTCTTCTGACACTAATTCCACTGGCATTTCAATGATAAAATAATCCACGCCATATTCATCAGCGAGAAACTCTTTAAATGTCTTCATAAATTTTCCGTATGAATACCTATATCTCTAAAATCACATTATCGCCACCAGCTTTAACGATTCTTATTAAGTTATCAGTGGACTTACCTTGAAGGTTGCTAAATGTAACTACTTTACCAGCCTTAATGGATGCTTTAACAATCCTAATAATGTTGTCTGTTGATTTTCCATCCGCATCAATAGATAGATTTCCACCTGCTTTAACTATACGAATAATATTATCGGTTGAAATACTCATTTTTACTCCTTCTATTTTTTAAGGCATAACGCCCATGCTAACTTGCCATTTTATACAGTGCAAAACGAAGTGGCGCACTGTATAAAAT
>JALSUJ010000571.1 GCA_027071355.1 Gammaproteobacteria bacterium
GCAGAAATCTGGAGCTTCGAAAGAACATAGCTGGCCTGGAAAGAACCATTGCTAACAAGCAAAACAAACGCCCACCGGGACGTGAATACCAACAAAAGCTGGAAGCGTATTTGAAATGGTCGATGTTAGCACTTCGGTTGATTAAATATACAGTGACAGCGAGGAACCAATCTGGTGATAACCATTCATAAACATAAAATAATATTGAAACGATGACACATTCTATACCGAGTTATATCCCTTACACGGTAATAGGGGCTATCATTTTTCTTGTCATCACTGCTTTTTTATCACCAGCAGGCAATAAGTTTCGTTACCGCAGAATAAAATATCTCTTTACACCAACTGAAAAAAACTTTTATTTTTCACTGGTTAAGGCGGTTAATACGCAGTTTGTTGTTTTTGGTAAGGTCCGGATCGCTGATGTTTTAACCCCGGACATGAAAAAATCAAAAAAATGGTGGCGAGCTTTTGTGAAAATATCCAGTAAACATCTGGACTATGTTTTATGCCACCCGGCGGATCTTTCTGTTTTTTGTGTCATTGAGCTGGATGATCGATCACATCAACGACAGGATAGGCGCAAACGTGATGTTTTTGTCAACAAAGCCTGTGAAGATGCAGGTCTGCCCTTGTTGAGATTCACTGCAAAAAGGAATTATGATGTCAAAAAAATCCAGGAAAAAATCAACGTTACAAAAAAAAGCGGCCAAGTTGGCCGCTAAAAGAGACGCAATAAGGGGACTCTAAATGGCCCCTAAAGGAGGAATCAACGCGAGCGCAAATTCTTGATCGTTCTTTCCATAAATTTCAGGTTAATACTTTCTTTAAGAATAAAGAGCCCCCCTGCAATAACAAAGAGACTACCCATTGTGAAAACGATAAAACTATCGGGATTATTTAAAATTTGTAACATGGTTTAATACCTCTTCTTTTATTTACAATTAACACTACGCTACAGCTGTAGACGACTCAACGCTTTCTTTCTCAATTTCTTTTTCAACATAATCGGCTGTTACCGATTTAACCAATTTTTCATGCTGCGATTCATCAGGGATTTCTTCAGAGTCTTTTACCGCGTTGATACCAGATTTAAGTTTTTCTAAGGCAATGGAATTTTCATTGGTTTTCTGGGTTTCAATATTACTTAGATATTCATTTTCCTTACGTCTGATTTCCGCACGCAGATTATTAGACAGCGCAATGGTTCGATTAATCGTTTTTGCAACAACCTGCTTCCACATCATGGTGTTGGATATTTTTACTTTATTGCGAATTAACCCGGCCATCCAGAGTGTATCAATTTTTGAGACAACATCATCGAGGAGGGTTGTGCATTGAAAAAAGTGATTATCAGCAGGGCTCCGCAAAACAACTTTTATTTTCTTTGGTGATGAGTAGCGAATACGGTCTGCACACCCATTTGATTCAAGAACAGCATCCAGACGATCACTTTCACCCTGTAATCGATTGATACATTCCTGATAAATGGTTTCCATCGTATCATCGGCTTTATCGGCAAATTCATCGTCCAGGAACGATTTTATTTCCGTTGATATTCGAGCAATAACAGAAACGTTAACGTGGGCGGAAGCCAGATACTCAAAAGATCGTCGATAAAGATCCTGAGAAAGTTTTGTTAACAAAACAAATTCGCGTTCAATAATAGGGTGACTGTTTGCATGTACAATTTTTTCACTTTTTACGGGTGAAAAATCAACATCATTCGATTTCATCATAAATTCCTCATGTTGTTTTCTATTACTTTACCTGAATTAAAAAAGATAAATCGGTCTGAAGGTGCCTGTTTTTTATCACTTTCACGGATTTTTTGGTTTTCTCAGCAAAAAAAGGTACAATATTTACGCCTTCTCGACATTAATCATTTTTTTCATTTTTTTGAGTTACGCTCCAGTGTCGGGAAGGCTCCCTTACTTACTTGACAACCCGCCTCAAATCCCCAATAATTACCCTGTCTGACAAAGACCGTGGTAGCTCGCCACGCAAAACAAAAAGTATCTTCCTGGTCACAGGGTAACCGGTGACCAACACAATCCGATACCACCCGGTAGGCAATGCCTCTACCGTCGATGACGTATCTTTTCTATTCCCAGTATCACTACAACAAACCCCGTTTATTTTGGTCGATGGCTTGCGGGCGCTCGACCAAAATGAATTTCTGTCTCATCTGAGACAAAAAACGTAGTAACTGGCTACGCAAAACAATCAGCACTAACGGCAGCTTGAAATCAAGCGGCTTATTTATTGACGCACCCTGATAATAAAAGGCGTGCAAAACGGTGGGGGTCCACCAGGAGTATGATTATGAAAATCCAAGACGTATCAGAAGATGTCATTCTTGAGAAATACGCAAAGGGTGGTAAGGAGAAAAAAATGGCCGGTCACGACGCTATGCGGGCAATACGCCAACGTGTCGCGAAGGGACTGGCAAAAAATGAAAAAGAGCCTGAGAAATATGAAAAACTCTTTTTTACCGCCCAGGAATCGGGCGTGATTATGGCAGGTCGGATTAATTCGGCTGCCGGCACGGATATAAATGCAACGCTGATTAACTGCTTTGTGCAGCCGGTCGGAGACGCAATATCCGGCTATGATGAAAATGGTCTGCCCGGGATTTATCCCGCGCTGAACCAGGCGACCGAGACCATGCGACGCGGGGGAGGCGTTGGCTATAATTTTAGCCATATCCGACCACGAGGTGCCAAGGTGAAAGGCACCGGCTCAATGGCTAGCGGCCCGGTCAGCTATATGTCGGTGTTCAACGCATCATGCGCAACCGTTGAAAGCGCGGGTGCCAGACGGGGTGCGCAGATGGGTTGTCTGAACATTACCCACCCAGACATCCGGGAGTTCATTGTAGAGAAACAGAAAAAAGGATCACTAACGCAATTCAATGTGAGTGTTTTTATTTCCGATGACTTTATGGAACACATGAAAAACGAGGAATCGTTTGAACTGGTGCATCAAGCCGAACCCGGTGAGGATTTAATAAAAGCCGGTGCTTACCGTCGTGATGACGGAATGTGGGTATATGAAAAAATCGATCCCGGTGAGATATGGGATTTAATAATGAAAAATACCTATAACCAGGCGGATCCGGGGTGTCTCTTTGAAGGAACTATTAATAAAGAGAACAATCTTTATTATGCAGAGTATATCGAGGCTGTAAATCCATGTGCGGAACAACCTCTGACTAATTATGCCTGTTGCTGTTTGGGTTCAGTTAATCTATGCGCTTATATCAATACCCCGTTTGCGGGTGACGAGGCCATGGATAATTATGACTGGGATCGCCTGAAGCGTGATATTCATGTTGCGGTGCGGATGCTGGATAATGTCCTGGATGTTACGTACTGGCCCCTGGATGAGCAGCAAAAAGAAGCGCAATCCAAGCGTCGTGTTGGTCTGGGCTTTACGGGACTGGGAAGCACCCTGGTTATGTTGAGCCTGCGTTATGATCGTCAGGACGGGCGTGATTTTGCAGAGCGAATAGCCCTTATGCTTCGTGATGAAGCTTACCGGGCATCCATAGAGCTTGCCAAAGAGAGAGGGGCATTTCCCTTATTTGATAAGGAAAAATACCTCAACGGGGCGTTTATTCAGCGCTTACCTGCGGATATTCAGCAAGGCATTGCCGAGCACGGTATTCGTAACTCGCATCTGACCACCATTGCTCCCACAGGAACGATAAGTTTAGCCTTTGGGAACAACTGTTCGTCTGGACTGGAGCCACCGTTCTCGTGGACTTATACCCGGAAAAAACGCATGGCTGATGGCAGTAAAAAGGAGTATGAGGTCATGGACTATGCCTACCGCCTGTATGTTGAAAGCGGGGGCGATCCGAAGAACCTGCCTGATTATTTTGTGAATGCGTTGGAGATTACGCCCCAGCAACACCTGGCTATGGTAGCGGTTTTTGCAGACAAGATTGATTCGTCTATATCAAAGACCATTAACTGTCCGGTGGATATTCCTTATGATGATTTTAAGGATATTTATTTGCAGGCTTATAATATGGGACTGAAGGGCGTTACCACGTATCGTCCAAACGCGATTACCGGGTCGGTTTTATCGACGGAAAGTGAAAAGACGGCCCCGGCGGATCTGGATACGTCAGCGGATCGTAAGATTCACTTACACAATGCCCCCAAACCGGCGTTAGAGAGTCTGCGTTGGCCCAAGCGTCCGGCATGCCCCGATGGGAATCCGGCAATGACCTATATGGTTAACCATAATGGGTTATCGTTTGCGGTTTTTGTGGGTCACCTGGAAAATGGAAGCAAGCACCCCTTTGAGTGCTGGTGTAATGGCATGGAAACCCCGCGAGGCATTAGTGCATTGGCGAAAAATTTGTCGATGGATATGCGAACGGAGGATTTTGGCTGGTTGAAAAACAAGCTGGCGTCACTTGTTCGTTTGTCTGGGGAAAATTTTAGTATGTCCTTCCCAGGAAGCAAGGAACCGGTGATTGTTGCCTCAGATGTGGCGGCGGTAGCGAAACTCATCGAGTATCGATGTCAGGAACTGGGAGTGTTTGATGATATAACGCAAACACCTCTGCAGGATGCCATGTTCTCGCTAAAGGAACCGAAATCAGGAACCGATGGGACATTATCCTGGACGGTGGATATTCAAAACCCGGCAACGGGGGATGATTTTGCCTTGTTCTTGAAGGAGCTGGTGTTACCGGATGGCACACACCGACCGTTTTCGATGTGGTTATCGGGGAATTTCCCAGAGGCCTTCAATGGGCTATGTAAATCCCTGTCGCTGGATATGCGGATTATTGACCCGGCCTGGATTGGAAAGAAACTGCGTAGTTTGCGTGATTTTCCGGAACCGCAAGGTGATTTCCTGGCAAAAATACCCGGTTCGCAGAAGACGGCCAATCAGCCATCGACGATTGCTTACATCGCGCGGCTTATTTTGCATCGTTATCAGATGTTAGGCATTCTGGACAAGGATGGGTATCCGGTGAATGACATGGGACTTTTTCAGGATCAAGATGAAGCGGTGGTTAATAAACCGCTGATCATGGCTGGCAAAAATTGCAGTGCGTGTGGGGTCTCTGCGGTCATTAAAAAAGATGGCTGTGATTTCTGTACGGCTTGCGGTGAATTAGGCAGCTGTGGTTAACAGCAAGGCAACTAAGTGACCACCTTCGGGTGGTCGCTTCTTTTTATTTTTTTGAAAATCCTTCCTTTTTTATCAAAAATACGGTATAAATAAGGCGTGGATGAACATTCACCGTGGTAGCTCGCCACGCAAAACAAAAAGTATCTTCCTGGTCACAGGGTAACCGGTGACCAACACAATCCGATACCACCCGGTAGGCATTGCCTCTACCGTCGATGACGTATCTTTTCTATTCCCAGTATTACTACAACAAACCCCGTTTATTTTGGTCGATGGCTTGCGGGCGCTCGACCAAAATGAATTTCTGTCTCATCTGAGACA
>JALSUJ010000572.1 GCA_027071355.1 Gammaproteobacteria bacterium
TACCCGCTTAAAAAATGAGCCGGGTGTGCTTACTATTGCGGCTAAAAAAGGTGCGGCCAATCGTCTGGGCTATCTGTTTACCCACGGAGCGATTATTTTAATCTGTTTAAGTGCGCTTTATGATGGTAATTTTAATCTCAAGCTAAGAGAACTGGCCGGTCAGCTGAAGCCTGAAACCCGTGATTTGTTTGCCTCTCAGGTACCGACTATCAGTCGCCTGAAAGCTGGAGATAATCATGCCTTCAGAGGCAGTTCCAGTATCCCTGAAGGCAGTACCACCGATATTGTGTTTTTACAGATGAGAAATGGCTTTCTGGTGCAGGAACTGCCCTTTAATCTGACCCTGCATGATTTTCGTATTGAGCATTATGAATCGGGTATGCCCAAATCCTTTGAAAGTGATATTGAGATTGAAGATAAAAAAACCGGTAAAAAAATCACTAAAACCATTGCCGTGAATCATCCCTTAATGTACCAGGATTTTGCCATTTATCAGGCATCTTTTGATGACGGTGGCTCAATTATGGATTTACAGGCCTGGTCACTGGAAAATGGCTCACAAAAAAACATTCACTTTAAACAGGTGGTCGGTCAAAGCAAAGAAATTGATACGGCTCAGGGTAAAGTTAAACTGGAATTAACGGAATTTAAGGTCAGTAATGTGCAGCCGAACCCTAAAGCCAAGGAAACCGGTCATAAATTTAAAAATATGGGGCCAACGCTAACCTTTCGCATCCGAGACAGTTCCGGTCAGGCAAAGGAATTTATCAATTATATTCTACCCACTCAACAGGATGGACGTAGCTTCTTTTTAAGTGGTGTGCGAAGCTCGAATTCTGAACCTTTTCGTTACCTGTTTATACCCGTAGATGATCAAATGAGCCTGAAACGGTTTTTTGATTTCAGAGCCCTGCTGAATAATAATCGAGAAATGCAGCGCATTGCCGATAAAACCGCTGAACTTTCCCTGCAGGGAAATAAGCCGGTCAAGCCAGAGTTAGTGCAGCAAATGTCCGTAGTAATGCTGCGCCTGGCGCAATTATTTAATCAGGGTGGTTTTGATCAGGTTCTGGCGGATATTAATAAGAAAGTACCGGAAGATAAGCGTAAAATGGTGACAGAATCCTATTTTAAAGTCTTACAGACCATTCTGGGGACGGTTTATCTGGAAGTGTTGCAGCATGAAGGGGTGGATATCAGCAACAAAATTACTCCGGCTCAGGAACAATATTACGATGATCTGGTCAATACTATGGGTGTGCTTGCAAATTATGATGCGCCTTTTTATCTACAGATAAAATCCTTTGAGCATAAACAGGCATCCGGTTTTCAAATTACCCGTTCACCGGGGAAAAATCTGGTTTATTCAGGCTGTATTTTTCTGGTTATAGGTATTGTATTAATGTTTTATGTGGCTCATAAGCGTATCTGGGTCAGAATAAAAAGTGCGCCAGATGGTCAGGGTAATGAGTTATTAGTGGCTGGCAGTGGTGATAGACAGCAGAAAGAGTTTGCCCAGGAATTTCAGGCTCTGTCACAATTGCTGGATAAGGAATTTAATAAACAGCGTTAGTAACTGTTCAGCATGATACGGTAATTTATGCTGAGTAGTTAGGAACTTTTTTAGGAAAGCTAATTTGCGCCTGTTTCTACAGGAGTCATAATTGTTTGCAAATACCAATAGATTAAAACAGGAATGATAATGTCAACAAGTACTGCAGAAATGCATAATATCTTTGAAAAGCAAAGTTTCTGGCGTTCACTGAGTCTGTTTGACTGGCTATGGGCTGTCGCTGTATGGCTGGGTGCCGGTTATGCATGGCAGCAGTACTCCTCACATATGGATACCTATGAGGCGGGTATTCTGTTTGCTGTTGCTGCTGCAATTGTCGCCTGGGGATGGTTGTGGAAGCCGGTGCGTGCTTATTCCATTGCAGTTGCATTGCTAAGCCTGTTTGCAATTTTACTTTATGCTAATAATCTGGCTCTGGGAGAGAGTAATTTCTTCCTGAAGTTCTTAATTTCCAGTCAATCCGCCATTATGTGGATGTCGGCATTATATGTACTGGCCACTGCCGGGTATTTTATCGGACTGTTCAGCGGCTCCCAGTTTACTAATAAAACCGCTTCAGCCATGACCTGGTCAGCCACGGTTATGGGGTTGGTGGGGCTGCTGGTGCGCTGGCGTGAATCTTACCTGATGAATGTGGATATAGGGCATATCCCGGTCAGTAATCTGTATGAAGTATTTATTTTATTCTCAATTATTACTGCTTTGCTGTACCTGTATTATGAAGCTAAAAACAAAACCTATAATATGGGTGGTTTTGTACTGCTGGTGATCAGTTCGGCCGTCGCATTTTTATTATGGTATGGTTTTGGTGCACGGGGGGGCAGTGAAATTCAGCCTCTGGTACCGGCCCTGCAGAGCTACTGGATGAAAATTCATGTCCCGGCAAACTTTGTTGGTTATGGGGCTTTTTCTCTGGCGGCGATGCTGGGTGTTGCATATCTAATTAAAGATTCAATGATAAAGCGTGGGTTCAATGGTCCAGTGTTCCGTCGTCTACCGGAGCTGGATATCCTGGATGATGTCATGTATAAGGCAATTGCCCTGGGCTTTGCCTTTTTTACTCTGGCGACCATTCTGGGTGCCATGTGGGCAGCAGAAGCCTGGGGTGGATACTGGTCATGGGATCCTAAGGAAACCTGGGCCTTAATTGTCTGGTTAAATTATGCCGCATGGCTGCATTTAAGGCTGACCAGGGGCTGGCGCGGCAGACCCCTGGCATGGTGGGCGGTTATCGGACTGTTTGTGACATTATTTGCTTTTATCGGGGTAAATATGTTCCTGTCCGGATTACACTCTTATGGAGAACTATAAGAGCAATGAGTTACCTCACCCCGGCCATCTCCGGAGAGAGGGAATAAATGCTATAAAACTATGGAGATAATCACCAAATTATATCTGTGCTTACTCCCGGAAAAATACAAAACTGACATAAAAAGGAAAATAATATGCGTGTAATTGTAACTCTTTTAATGATATTCGGATTAACCGGACTGGTCTGGGCTGACTATACAGAAGGTAAAGACTATGAATTACTGACTACTGCTCAGCCGGCACCAACCGATGGCAAGGTAGAGGTGATAGAATTTTTTTCTTACGCCTGTCCACATTGTTATCATTTTGAACCCTATATTGAACAATGGCTGAAGAGCAAGCCTGATAATGTAGAATTTATTCATGTTCCTGCAGTTTTCAGCAAAAACTGGGAAGCACTGGCTACTTTATACTATGCCGCAGAAGCCTTAGGTGTGCAGGAAAAAATGCATCCGCTGATTTTTGAAGCCATGCATGGTAAGGGTAAGAAAATACGTTCTTTTGATGATTTAAAAGCTTTGTTTGAAGCCAATGGGATCAGTGGTAAAAAACTGGAGCAGGCGATGAATTCTTTTGCTGTGGCAGCAAAGACCCGTCGAGCTAAAACCATGACTCAGACTTATGGTATTAAATCTGTACCTAATATGGTCATACAGGGAAAATATCGCACCAATAGCTCAATGGCCGGCGGGCATGAAAAGGTTTTTGGTGTTGTCGATTATCTGGTAGAAAAAGTGAACAAAGAAAAACAGTAAATAACTTTTGTTTGCCCTGCCTTAAAAAAGGCATAAGGTTTGACCTTATGCCTTTTTTTATTGCTTTTTTACTATTATAGTTAAGCCTGAGTTATTTAGGTTTAACAGAGTATGGCAGAAAATAATGGTTGAAAAAGCAAGTCAGTGGAAACAGAAATATTATGATAACCTGGATGACATGGAGCGCAGGGAAAAACAGTGGAATGATCTGGAAGATGTTTTTAAACAGGCTATATCCCGTTTAAGTCTGGTTTCAGAGGGTAAGAGTAAAAGTCTGGATAATGAGCTGGTACAGCTTCGTACAGCACTCAGAAAGGGCAAAGATAATCGAATTGTAGGGATGATTTTAGAAAATGTCACCCAGGAGATCATTAAACTGGATCGACTGGCGCAATCCGGACCGACCGGTGATGCCGGCTTGCTGATAAAAATCATTGAACATATGCAGCTTAATGGCAAGGTGGAAAAAAAATCAAGAAAACTGCTTAAATTATTAAATGCCAGTAACGCGCCTGGGCAAAAAGAACTGATTTCACTGTTTTGTGATTTATTATCAGATGTGATCGAACAGAGTCTCAAGGATGGGTTAAAAAATAACGGTCAAAATTCTGCTTCAGCCAGGTCAGGTTTTTTGTCAGGACTATTTGCACATCATAATAAAGACCTGCAAGAACCACTGGATAAAAGCTCAGCTGAAGTCCTCAGCACACAAAAAGATAGTGCTGAAATAAAATCCCGGGATACAGATAAGATAGATTTAAACCAGGAGCAAATTACCAGTGTGGTTGCTACGGTACAAAATGTACTGGAATCTATTATTGATGGTATGGACATTAACGACCCGGTAAAGGAACAGTTAAAGGATAAGGTCTTTGCGGTTAAACCCACCAGAGAAATACAGGTACTGCTGGGTGATTTAAGAAATATTCTTAAAAATAGCGGGATTGTAGAGAACTGTGATGATTTTATGCAGGATGTTGCCCATCATCATGAACTGTTAATTCGTCTGATTGAATTTTTGCCTTTAGAAGATAATGTCAAAGAGAAGGCCGAACAGTTAAAAAATGAATTTTCATCCGGTGTCAGTACCGATGAACTGCCGATGGCATTGCAGGCTATTGCTGAACTGATTGGTGAAATGCGCAAAAATGTGCATGAAGAACAAAAAGAATTTGAACGCTTTCTGAAAAATTTGACCGGGCGTCTTCAGGAAGTGGACGCGTTTTTACAAAATAACTTTAAGGAACAACAGCAATCCTACCAGAGCGGTATGGCACTGGACAATGCTGTAAAAGATCAGGTTAAGGGAATTGGTGATAGTGTTTCGTCACTGGATTCTCTGGAAGAAGTGGAAAGCGTTGTTCAAACTCATCTGGATACCATTATCAATCATATTAACCAGCATCGTATTGATGAGGATGAGCGGGTAGCACGTATAGAAGCACAAAACAGTAATCTGACCCGGCAATTAAAAGAACTGGAGGCACAAAGTGGTGAGTTGCGCCAGCAGGTGATGGATTCCCAAAATCGTGCCATGCTGGATGCCCTGACCGGACTGCCTAATCGAATGGCATATGAACAGCGGATGCAGCAGGAATATGCTCGCTGGAAACGTTATCATTCCACCCTGCTGATAATGGTCTGGGACATTGATTTATTTAAACAGGTTAATGATACTTATGGCCACCAGGCTGGTGATAAGGTGCTTAAAGTAGTTGGACAGATGCTGCAGAAAAATCTTCGGGAAACGGATTTTGTGGCTCGTTTTGGGGGCGAGGAATTTGTCAGCCTGATGCCGGAAACGACTCTTGGAGGTGCTTTTAA
>JALSUJ010000573.1 GCA_027071355.1 Gammaproteobacteria bacterium
GTGTTAGAAATTAATAAAAATCAAGCTAATTAGTTTGTAAGAAAATCTAACACTTTTAAAAATAGTATTTAACTAATTGAAATATAATGTTATTTATTTAATGTTTCTCGGTTATTGTATTAAAATAATAATAAAAATATTCAGTCTAGTCGGTTATCTTTACAGTGGAAAATAGCAGGCTGAAATATTAGAAAACACTTATTTTTTTAAAAAATATGCCTTTTATATCAATTGGTTAGAATCTCTTACCTGGCAAATATTGTGTCAATTTGATGAAATAGATAAAAAAATAGTGATAAGAAGCAAAAAACATGTCGATTTAATTTACACATTATTACATTTCGTTTACGGGTTTCTCTATTTTTACCCAGTGAGTTGTTGTCTAAATACGAAATAATAGTATAAAAAACATTTATTTATAATTTGTTATGAAAAACTGGCACAACGGTTGCATGGTTAATACAGCGAGAAGTCTGATCAACCAGGCTTTTTGCTAAAATAAAGCTTTATTTGCTTAAACTAAAAATCTTTTCGGAGACGAAGAATTATGAAAAAAACAATTTTAAAAACCGCTGTAGCAGCTGCACTAGGTGCGGTTGTTTCAATGCCTGCACAAGCTGCGACAGATACCTTTAACTTTAATGGTGTCTTCACTATGCTTGACTCAACGGGTGCTGCACTTGCAAACACAAGTATTACTGGTAAGAATGTAAACCAGTTTCAGACACCTATTACGGGCACACTGACTTTTGATAATGCGACCGGTGCAGGTACGGGTACACTAACACCTTTTGACTTTTTCTCTGGCACCGCGCCTGCTGAAGCAGTGGGTATTAATATGCAAGCCATTGGTGATGGTGCGGGTGGTCCTGGCACATTAGTACTGGGTAATATGCTGTTCAACTGGAGTGGTAATAATGGTATTCCAGTGTCAATCGTATTAGATGCAGCTGGTTTCTTTAGTGGTGAAATGACTGCTGGTGGTGCAAACAGTGCAACGCCTGCATCCGATGGTACATACACCAATCCTACTTTTGGTTACCTTTCACAGGGTCCAGTGCCAATCGCAACAACAGATTTTAATACCAGTTTCGCTAATGGCTGTGTAACAGGCAACTGTATGAATAATGGTGCATCAGGTGGATTACCTTTGGTGACAGATACAGCGGCTAATCTACATCGTACATTGCCTGGTGTTCCATATGCTACTGGTACTGGTATTGGTGGTAACCCAATGGCTGATGGTGCTTTCCCACAAGACAATGCGAACTTTGATGTTACTAGCCTGACATTTCTCTCGCATGATGCAAATCGGACTATTACACAAAACTGTGCTCTGGATCCAAATATAAGTTGCGCTCCATCCGCTGTACCTGTTCCTGCCGCTGTATGGTTATTTGGTTCAGGTTTATTAGGTCTGGTTGGTGTAGCACGTCGTAAAAAATCTGTTTAATTAGATTATTACGCTATGTAGTTTTGCTAAATATAAAAGTATATCTACTCTGAAAAACGGGGCATTGGTTGCCCCGTTTTTTTTGTAAAAATAATAGTATACAATGTGGTATTTAATTTTGTAGTGAACTATGTTTACATGTCATTTATTCAAAATTTCAATGTGAAGTATCGCTAGTATGTAAAATGAAATTTCAAGCTATTTCCCATGGGCTGCTGCATAGGTAGGTGTGTTTACGCTACTAGGAAAGCAGTGATAGAGTATATTCTATTCAATCACTAATATTTGATGTGCATGAAACGACTTAAACAGCTTTCTCCTGGTATAAATGCCTATACAGTGTCATTTGATGCCTGTTTACTAGACCGATTGAGAAAAGTATTCGATACATACCTGAGACAGGGGCTTAGTGACATAAAGAATGCTCATTTATTATCTGGCAATAATAATGTTAACGTTGAGATTAATTATCAGGCGTTACAGTTCCATATTCTTTCCTATGGTAATGCTCCTTTATTATGGATTTCTAACAACAATATTCGTACCTACAATATTTTCAAATCTTTCCTTCGTTCACTTGATATCCTTGATGACATAAAACAACTGGTAGACTATAAAAAAGAGCTTCGTATGTATTGCGGTTTTTTTGTGGTAGGGAATAAAATGGATAGAGAAACATGGCATGTCGATTATTATAATGGTGCTAATGCCTATACCTTGATTACACCACTTTTTGAGCTGGATGAGTTACATGGTAATTTGATTTATAAAAATGAATCATCAACAGTAAAAAAATACAGATATAAAATGAATGAAGCTGTTATTTTTGGAGATAATTTTCATCATGCAACTGAGCCCTATGAACAAACAGAAAAGTTAAGAGTTATGCTGAGTTTGACAGTGGGTACGGACAAAATTAAATACTGGAATATCTTGAAAAATACTATTGGTGATCAGTCAAACTTTATGATACTACCCTGTGGGCATCAGAAGGGTACTTGTCACTGTCTTGATAAATGTTGAGTGTTACAAAGGTGATAAAAAGTAATTAAAGTTTCAGCTATAGTGGCTCCAGAATATCAATTAATGGCTTAATTTCATTCCGATAGTTTTTCCATCGATTGACTGATTTTTTATACATAGGCTGATTTATTTGATGTGCGCTTGCAGTAGAAACTGCGCGCTCTAATCTGTAAAAATTTAAACATGATTCATTCCATGTGACATTACAAAAACTCAGTAGTTGTTTAATGGTGTTCTCAGGTGAGGTTACTAAGGCTTCATATTCAATCTCATGCACTGGGATAGTCAATGTGTCGAACCAATGCTGCATCAGTTTTCTATATAGATTGTAGTATGATCCAAGGTTATTTAGGTCATAACTATATGGGTAGTCACCACTGAATTGTTGAAAGTAACATGATAAGCAAGTATCAACTGCGTTTCTTCTGCAGTGAATGATTTTTGCCTTTGGAAATAATATGTTTATTAGACCAAGATATTGAAAATTATCCGGCATTTTATCTGTAAGATATTTTGTATTTTCATCAAGACCTTTAATGTATTGTAAATACTGTTCTGCCATTCTATTTAAAGTGTCATTCGATAAATTAATTATGTAATCAGGATACGTTATTTTATTGTTTATTTGAGAAAGTTGTTTCACCATATCATTCAATAAATTTAGTTCACCTGCACCATAAATATCAGGTTGTGAAGCAAGTATCTGTTCTACTAATGAAGTGCCTGAACGTGGCATGCCGACAATAAATATCAACCGCTCACTTGAAGATTGTATCTGATGTTTCTGTATAAAATCGGTTGTAAATATCTTTTTAATTTTTTCAAAATACTGTTTATTTTCTGAATAATTAAAACCGGGATTAACCAGATCATTGCCTTTTTTATAATCCATAAAAGCCGTTTCATAGTTTCCCAATGCATCATTTATTTTACCTGATATAAAGTAAAGCATGGATTTTTGTGTTGTGGCGACAGTCTGATTATTAAGTGTCTGTTTAATTAACCGTAGCGCCCTGTCATACTTTTTATTTTCAGTACAAATCTGGCAATACAAAATAATGGCAGACACGGGGGGATTGTTATTGATAATCGGGTCTAATAAAGAAATAGCTGTATCATAATCCCTGCGTAGAAAATGTATATTGGCAATACCGGTTACTGCATCCTTATTGTTATTATCAATATTGTATGCGGCTATATAGTTGAAAAGTGCATCATCCAGGTTTTGCAGCGCGTGGTAAGTTGCGCCTAACATTAAATGCAATTGACTACTTGCGGTAAATCGATCTTTTGCCTCATCAAGGGTTGTGATTACTGCATTATAATGCCGAAGATGAAAATGCAGTGATGCAAGCTTAATGTAATGAGTAAGGTCGCATTTGTTTGAGCTTATAATGCTTCGGTATTCATTAATGGCAAACTCATAAAAACCATATTGGCTGAATCTGTCTGCCAGAATATTGTGAAAGGAGTGACTTGAAGGAAAGAGCTTATTTAAAGTTTGCCTGAGTTTGACTATTTTTTCATAACCATCGGATTGGGCAAGAATATCAATTAATAAAAGCCATAGAGATTCATCCTTCCTGTATTGCTTTAATAAAATACGACACAGTTTCTCGGCTTTTTTATAGTTATTATTTTGTGTCAGTGCAAGTATTTTTCTGGTACCTGACTGTATGTCATATTTCATTATTATAAATACTGTTCCGGTTCACCAAGAACTTTTTTTAATGGTTCCAGGTATTGGCTGTAATGTTTCCATCGATTGACTGATGATGTATAGATAGGTTTACTTGCCTGATGATAACTCGGTGTCATTATAATTCGATCAGAATCGTAATAATTTAATATGTCGTCCGACCAGTCAAGCCCGATATGGTCAATTATCTTTTTCGATTCAATTTTCTGCTGGTGTACCATATCTTCATAGTTTATCGTCAGTATGGATAATGATGAGTTCCTGTACCAGTGCTGCATTAATATCATATACTTTTTATAGAAGCGTGCGAGTTCTTCAAGATTTCGCGCATAGACATGATTATCATTAAATTGTTTAAAATAGATGGACAGGCAGGTGTCAAACGGATGGCGTTGGCAGTGTATAATTTTTGCCTGTGGAAACAGGCACTCAATTAAACCAATATGCATAAAATTATGCGGTAGTTTATCGGTAACTCTTATCTTTCCATCTGCCAGTTTTTGTATGGCATCTAAATAACGATCTGAATATTCAACTAATTTTTTGTGTGATAAGGTAGAAAATTTATTAGTGTAATTAATTAAATTCATAGCGCCACTGATATCATTACCAATTCGCCATAAATCAGTGAGTTCACCTGCGGCGTAGGTATCCGGGTGTTTTGATATTATCTGTTCGACCAGCGATGTCCCGGATCGAGGCATGCCGATAATAAAGATGGGTAATGTTGTAGCGTTACCAGAAGTGCCTACTTTATCAAGAAAATCACGGTCAATAGTATTAGCTATGTCATCTAAAATATTTTCATAGTAGTTGATATCAGAAGGGCGCGGAAGTATTTTATTTGCATACTGATAATGCTTGAATGCGTTTTTATAGTCTTGTAATTTATCCAATATATCTGCATAGGAAAAGTTTAATAACTCAAGCATTTCTACCGGGTAGATGTTTTTTGTAATAACTGATTCCAGAGTTATTTTTGCTTCTTCCATTCGCTCAGTGTGTTGACATGACGTACTATAAGCAAGCACAATATTAGCCGGAGGAGGTGTATTGGAATTTAATGACGCGATGAAACGGTTTGTTATTTCATAGGCTGACTCATAATTTTTATTTAAAATATAATAATGGCTAAGTTCAGCAATAATTTCAGGGCTATCAGGATACAATCTGTATGCATCAGTAAGGATATTATAGGCCCGGTCGAACTTTTGCAAAGCAATCAAACTATGTGCTTTTGCAGCAATTGAAACAGTATTTTTTTTGTTTTTAGCTAAAACTTTATCAAACTGGCTTATTGCTTCTTTATGACGGTTCCTCGAAGCATAAAAATTACCCAGTGAATTAATTAGAAATGGATGATCGGGTAATAAATCAAGCCCTTTTTTTATTATTGATTCAGCCGTACTGTAGTTTTTTTCAAGCAAATAAGCATTGGAAAGCAATACATATACTTGAATCTGGTTTGGTTGTAATTGGAGTGATTTGTTGAAAAGAGTAATAGCATCCTTCAGTTTATTTGCTGTGAAGGCATGTTTTGCAATTATATTTATAATAGCTGGGTTGTTTTTATTTAACTTATTGGCTTTATTCGCGTATTTGAATGCAGCACTGTTATCATTGATATAATCGTAGCAGGAAGCAAGATTGGCGAGCGCATCGTAATAAACAGGATTAAGTTTAATAGCAGCAAGGAATGATTGTATTGCTTCATTTGTTTTTTTCTGGTGAAGTTGTGACAGGCCAAGATTAGTCAGAATGACATCGGTGGGCTGTGATTGACTAATAGTTCTGGTAAATAGTTTCTCAGCGTCTATGTATTCATTTTTTATCGCATGACAGAGTGCAAGTAGATATAACGTTTCCGGGTTATTTTCATAGCCTTTTATTTTATGGATTGATTGACGGGCAGAATTAATATCACCAGATTGTAACGCGCTTTTTGCGCTATTTAGATACTGATTCATATTAGTCAGATATTAAATATATTCATGAAAATGTTTTATAAGTGGTTTTATATCTTTTTCATAATTTCGCCAGCGTTCACATGATTGATGATATATAGGCTGGCGAACCTGATCATAACTAATTGTCTCAACATTGCGTTTCGTTTCATAAAATCTAAGACAAGCATCATCCCAGTCCAGCTTGCAGTAATCTATAATTTCACGTGATACTGACTCCTGGTTAGCAATAAGCGTCTCATAATTAATTTCAAGAATTTGAGTTTTAAGCGTTTTTCTCCAATGTGCCATAATTTCTAAATAATATTCTTTATAGTATGTTCCCAGCTGATCAAGATCTCTTGAATAAGCATGGTTCGCATTAAAGCTGTTGAAGTATATCGACAGGCAAGTGTCTATTGGATTTCGTGTACAATGTATGATTTTTGCTTCAGGGAACAGTAACTCAATGAATCCAAGAAGCTGAAAGTTATGTGGCATTTTATCCGTTATATACTTGATGTCAGGTGAAGGTTGTCTTGTTAGGTCTATATATTCTTTTGAAAATTTATTTAGAGTGCTTTTATCACAATCTAATATACAAGCAGGGGGTTTTTTATTAGTTTGTATCACCTCCACAATATTATTTTGCAGGTCACTGATGTACGTTAGTTCACCTCCACCGTATACATCAGGGTGACTCGACAGGATTTGTTCAACAAGTGTTGTTCCTGAGCGGGGCATACCTACAATAAATATTGGAGTCTTATCATTATCAGCACGATGCATGGTTTCCATGAAAGATTTAGAGTAGGTTGAAATTATTTCTTTTTTATATTCTATATTTTTATCATGATTATAGACAAATGGTTGTAGACCATTTGCAGATTTATAATGCATAAATGCCTTATCATATTCATGTTGGTCATCAAATAACTTACCGATTAGAAAATGTATTTCAGATTTTATAAGAGGTGGTGTGGTTAATTTATTAGCAGCTGAATTAAGAATGTTTATGGCATTATTTCTATCATCTATTTTCCTACTTAGTTTTCCATAGGCCAGGGCAAAATTATAATCATCAATATGATCGTTCATAATGCCTTTAAGTAAATTGTGTGCGTTGTTAAAATCCCCTTTTCTCTCATACAAGGTTGAAATTGCACATATAATTTCTATATTTTCAGGTTCAATTTCTAAAGCTTTTTCATAAGCTTTCATGCCTTCGTCGAATCTACCATATTTGACATGTGCTATGCCGAGATTTGCGTAGGCATCACAGCAGTTGTTATCGATTGAAATCGCTTTATTATATAATTGTATCCCGGCATCGGTTTCACTTGCGTAGTGGTAACTTTTACCAAGTCCAACCAGTACGGCTGTGTTATTGGGGTCAAGTTCTAAAGCATCATTATAATATTTTATAGCAGATTTATATTCACCTTTCAGATGTAATAATAATGCCGTATTGTAATAACCAATAAGGTATTCTTTATTTAGGTCGATAGATTTCAAATAATATACAAGCGCCTGATCGAATTTACCTGATTTTTGAAGAAACACGCCATAACTGTTATGCGCCTGAAATGAACCTGGTTCAAATTCAAGGGTCTTTTTGTAGTGATGTTCTGCCTCTTCTTTATTCCCCATTTGTTCATATGAGATGGCCAGGAAGGAATGTGCATACGAACTATCAGGGTGTAGCTTAATATACTCATTAAGCCACTGAATAGCTTTGTTGTAATTCTCTAATTTTGAATAATTTATCGCGATTTTAATTTTTAAATTATGATTATTCGGATTTTTTTTATGTTGAATAATGAGAGTGTTGATGGCACTATCATATTTACCCTTAAGCTCATATACTTGCGCTAACGCATCTGCAGCAGAACCAGCATTGTTCTGTAATTTATAGGCTTTTTTAAAAGCAGTTTCTGCTATATCCAGTTTTCCTAAATTGCCTGCAATCGTTCCATAATTAATCCATGCGTTCGGATTATTTCTTTCAAGACTGCATATTTTCTTGTAAACATCTAAAGATTCAACTATTTTTTTTTGCCGTAGAAGGACTTCTGCCTTTTTAACCAGCCCATTAAGTAAATTAGACATTTTCTAATATATCCTGATGTTTCCTTAGAACTGTTACGCATCCTGTAACATCTTTTCCATAATCCTTTCTTAAAGTACAGAAATTATGTTCAATAAGATCAAAATTATTGTCCGACACAAGTTGATTGATATAGTTAGTTGAATGTTTATAGCGGCCCGTCTCGCAGTGTATATAATTACTATTTAATTCATCATCTAGTAATTCTGTTGAAAAAATAAAAAAACCACCGGTACTAAGATTGTTATAGCTGGCAGAAAAAATATCTTTGAGTGATGCAATATAAACAAAAACATCTGCTGCTACAATAAGGTCATAAACTTTATTGTTATTGTTTAATGCCTCAGTAATTTCGCCAATAATCAGCTTGTCGTAACAATGAAGTTCCCGTGCCTTTTCAATCATACCTGCAGACAGGTCAACACCTGTTAGGTTTTTTGATAGACCTCTGAGGTATTTGCAGCATAGTCCTGTACCGCAACCCAGATCCATTGTTATGTTGTCTTTTTTAGTGATATGTGATGTTATCAGTTTGTTAAAAATTTCAGGTGTCTTATACTGCAGGCCATTAATCAGGTGATCATCAAACTTTTCTGCGTAACCATCAAATAATTCTGCAACAAATTCTTTTTTGTCATCATTAAATCGTTCAGGGTCATCAATATTAGAAAGATAAAACCTAACAGCATGGATAAATTCATCGGTATGCTGCATATATTTTTTTATATCAGCATCAAGCGCCTTGATAAAATATTGTTTTGCAGTCTGGATATCATCTTTTTTATTATATATTTTCCCGATATTAAAATAGGGTTCGGGATGCTCTGGTTCCAGCTTGCTTGCATAAAGAAATTCCTTTTCAGCTTGCTCAAATTGTTCTGTTTTTACCAGAACTTTTCCAAGATTAAGATGTGTGATGGCTATATCATTATTTATTTTCAGGGCTTGCTGAAATCGTTCAATGGCCATTTCAGGCTTTCCTGCCTCTTCATATAACCTGCCAAGGTTGTTAATGGCATTAAAATTATTTTTATCATAATTTAGAAAGTTTATATAATTTTTTTCTGATTCAATATAATTACCCTGTTCGTAATAACACTGGGCAATCATAAAGAGTGCCTGTTTATTTTCAGGCAATATTGAACGTACAATCTTTAATTGTTCTAATGCGCTTGTGTAATCGCCCTGTGACATTAATAACTGACTATACTGAAGATGGACTTCAGGTGAGCTTGAGTTGATTGAGATTGCCTTGTTATATTGTATTATGGCTTCATCAAATTGATTGATATTTTGAAGCGCAACGGCTAATGCAAAATTGCTCTGAAAGTCATCAGGCGATAGCTTGAGTATTTTCCTGCAACAATGTGCAAGTTCAGTAAAATTATTTCTTACAGAGTGAATGCCGGCAAAATAACGCCAGATCTCAATATTGTTTATATCAGCATTTTTATATTTTAGATAAGTTTTTTCAGCTTTTTTATACTGTTTTGCCTGGATGTATCGAAGTAAGTCTATTTTCAGTTTTTGCTGTTTTTGTACTGGAAGTGACATGTGTTATATAATTGTATTTTATATTTGCTTGTTAAAATTCTAATGCTATTAAAAACAATAACATACATAATATCTATTAATGTTATATGCAAAATATTATAGCCTAATTATGTATTATAACAATATAGTTATTAAGTATTTTATTTTGAGAAGTTACAACACTAAAACAATAATATTCAGGTTGTTTTCTATTTTTCTTTACCGGTCTTTCTGCTTTATTTAAAAACAATGTCGAATCAACAGGATATACAATTAGCAATACAGCATTTTCAGTCTGGAAATATAAAAAAGTCTAAACAGATATTAGCTTGCTATATCAATATACACCCGGATAGTATAGATGCAAATCTGTTGTCTGCGGCAATAAGTGCATCTGAATCTGATTTTTCAGCTGTTGTGGAGAAATGCAAAAAGGTATTAATGCAAGATCCTGTTAATATCAGGGCAGCCTATAATGCAGCAGTAGCAAGTGAAAAGTTACAGAATTATCAGGATGTACTGAATTTTACCGCACCGATTTTACAAAAAGATGCATCAAATGCCGCTATCATCCTGTTACATGTTTCAGCATTATTCTCACAAGGGAAATACACTGACTGTATTCAATTTATACAACCCCTCCCTGAAACGGTAATTTCACAAGCGCCGCTTATTTTACTTAAACTCGCTGAATCCTATATGAATCTTGCTGAATGTGAGACGGCTATTGCCCTTTTCAGACAATGTATATCATTCAAGATTAATCCTGCAGAATGTTTTCATAATATAGGGATTCTTGAAGATAAGCGGGGTAATTTTAATGCGTCAATATCAGCTTATACATCATCACTGGATATCACTCCAGACTCACTGAGTACAAATTATAATCTTGCTTTTGTGTTTAACAAAAAGGGTGATAAAAAGCAGGCGATAGAAACGATTAATAAATGTTTAAAATATCATGATACGCCAAAAGTAAAGCAAGGTTATATTCAAATACTATCGACTGCGGGCATTGACTATATTGATTTAGTGACTCAAAAAAATATATTAGCCATAGTGTGTGATAGTAATATAGATGCACAGTTATTATCTGTACTATTTTTTGAAATAGTAAAACGCGACGAACCTGTTATAGATAAGATTTACAAGCAGCTGCGTAATAATACTGACTTTTATACCTTATTAGACCCAGACATAAAAAAAATCATACAATGTAGTGCTTTGCAGAAGTATCTTATTAATTTATCGGTATCAGATTATACCGTTGAACAGTTCCTGGTTATTCTCAGACGTTCATTATTACTATCTTATGAAAAAGACCTGGTAACAGATAATAAACGAGCCGATTTATGTGCCGCAATAGCAGTTTGTTGTTATATAAATGGTTATATCTATACAGTTACTGATGCTGAACAAAAGGTAATTGATGCTCTTATTAACAAGCTGAATAACAGAAAAAACGTTAGCCGACAAGATACTTGTTATCTTTCAATGTATATATCTTTGTATGAGCTATACAATAATGGTGAGATAACGATTGATCGGGGCAGTTATACTGAAAATTACAAAACTTTAATAAAGCTACAGCTTGAAGATGCTATTACTGAAAATATGCTGTATAAAAATATTCAATCTTCAACCGAAATAAATAATGATATATCCCTGACTGTCCAGTTACAGTATGAATCGAATCCCTATCCAGTATGGCAAAGGCTTACAATTCAACAACCAGAGTCGATTAGTAAAATTATCAGTAAAGTAACATCAAACTTAGATAAGATTAATCTGGCATTTACCCTGCCTGTTATATTAATTGCAGGCTGTGGAACGGGTAGCCATGCTATTCAATCTGCAATGCGAATCAATCAAAAATCCATGCTTGCTATTGACTTAAGCCGGAGAAGCCTCGCCTTTGCTAAACGAAAAGCAATTGAATATGGTTTAGAACATATAGATTTCAGACAGGTGGATATTCTTCAAATAGCCAATATCGGTAAAACATTTGATGTTATCGAGAGTGTTGGGGTTTTACATCATATGCAGAATCCATTAACCGGTTTGCAGAGTCTGGTTGACGTTCTCAAACCTGGTGGATTAATGAATCTTGGCTTTTATAGTAAACAGGGCAGGCGCTATATTATCAAAGCGAAATCCATCTATGACACCCCGGATTGCCATCTCTCTGATGATGAAATACGTCAGATTCGGTTGCAAGTTATGCAATCTAATGATGATAACCTAATAAAAAATATAACAGCTTTTAAAGATTTTTATTCATTGCATGATTGCAGAGATATGATTTTCCATGAAAATGAAAATAATTACAACCTTGATGAAATTGCAGTGATGCTGGACTCTGCCAATCTTGATTTTATTGGCTTTGATATGTTGGATGACTCAGTTTTTGACAGTTTTACAAAAATGTTTCCTGAAAAAGATGCCAGGTCTAAATTAAGCAACTGGCAATTATTTGAGGAAAAGTACCCGGATACTTTTGCTAGTATGTATGTTTTCTGGTGCCAGAAAATACAATAATCTAAGAAATCTCTGATTAAGTCTTAATTTGTAAGTATCAATAAGTTACGGTGGTTAAGATTCTTCGACTACGCTCAGAATGACACTTAATCTTAGTTTTCCTTGTTTTCAGGATATAGATAATTTTCTTCAACTGTGTTTCTCAGGTTGTTAATATAAGGCGCATAATGTCGCCAGCGTTCCATTGATGCGGTATAAATTGGCTGATTTACCTGTGCATAACTGGGTGTGCTTATGGTACGCTTATTTTCATAAAATTTAAGGCAGTCTTCGTTCCAGTCAAGGCCAATATGATTCAGCATATTCCTGATATTATCTTCGGTATTGGTTAATACATTTTCATAGCTTATATCAATAATAAAATCATTATATTGATTATGCCAGAATGCCATTAATTTTCTGTACTGATTATAGTAATGACCGAGGTTACTTAGATTGTCAGTATAGGGATGATTCTTATTAAAGTTATGAAAATAAATTGACAGGCATACATCCAGGGGATTTCTAAGGCAGTGAATAATTTTACTTTGTGGGAATAACAGCTTGATAAAACCGACATAAAGAAAATTGTGCGGCATTTTGTCGGTAATGTATGGGCAGGTCTTATTGTGTTTGGCTATTTTTTTCAGATAGATATTTGAAAGTTGTGAGACTTTATCTGCTGTTAACTGCTTTATACAATCCGGGTATTGTGCTTTAGTATCAGGAAAGCTGTTTTCTGCCAGTTCACCGATATAGGCGAGCTCACCTGCACCAAAAACCAGAGGATGACTGGATACTATTTGTTCAATTAATGTGGTGCCCGAGCGAGGCATACCGATAATAAAAATGGGCGTTTGAGTTGGTTTGTTATCAGTGCTGTTATTTTCTGTGTTTGCAATTTGTTCTGTTTGTTGAAAAACATCTATTATATGATTAAATGTATTTTCAGTATTTAATCTATCATAATGATAAGGGCGCATGGTGTTTGCAGCTAAATATTCTTTAAACGCTTTATCATAGGCAGATTGCTTATTGTAAAGATCCCCCAGGCTAAACCGTAATGCTTGCTCATGGATTGGGTTTATACGTGTAGCAAGGCATTTTTCAATAACATTTATACCGGCATCATAATCTTTATTTTTTATACATATTTTACTGTAAATATCTGCAAGATCGGGAGTGATCAGATTTCTTGAAAGCAGTGGAGTAATGATTTCAAGTGATTTATCAAATTTACCCTGTTTTTCATAAGAATTGGCCAATGCTATTTGTGGTTGAATATCTTCCGGCCTGATTTTTTGTGCAAGTTTGTAGTATTTAGTGGCCTGTTTATGTTCACCTTTACTCTGGTAGGTTGCGCCAAGATTGTAATAGGCATCAAAATAATCTTTATTGAGCTTGATTGCTTTTTTATAAAAATATTCTGCTTTATCATACAGGCACTGTGTTAGATATATATTAGCAATATTATTAACGGTAATTGCATTTTTTGGTTCCAGCTTGAGAACTCTTTTATAGCAGACCTCGGCACTATTATTTTGACCAAGTTCCCGATAAATATTACCCAGGTTATTGAGTGCCTGTGTATTTTTCGGGTTAATGGTCAGCGCTTGATTCAGGCTATTAACAGCAGCTTCATAGTTACCCTGTGATGCCTGGGTAATACCTAAATAACTCCATGCCTGTTCATAATCGGGTTTAAGTTGTAATGCGGTAGCCAGATGTTGTTCTGCCTGTGCACAATTAGATGCCATATTGTAAATAATACCGAGCATGCAATGGCTTTCTGCATCGGGAGCGTGAGTACATATATCAGTATATAACTGTCCTGATTGCTGAAAATCACCACGATTAAATAGTGATCGAGCCTGTAATTTCAGTTTCCTGATTTGAGTATCTTGTTGTTTATTAGTTTTATTCATTGAAAAGATAATACCATCTTATGTGATGGATTTTTGGGTATTGCCCTGACTAAACCGTAAAAATAATCGACAAAAAATCGACAAAATAACAAAAAATATTGTTTTTTCTTAATCTAATCAAAAACAGCTTGACATATAGTGGTTTGATTTTCATAATCAGCGACTTAAAATTATAAAAAGCAGAACGCTATTATATAGTAAACCAGTGTATTAGATAAATCAGGCCTGGCTAAAAGATAAAAAATAATACAATAAAGCCCAATGTTTAACCCTGATTAAGCATTTTGTAATATTGGTATCTGCTTTTTTAAATTAAAGAAGAATAAAAGAACAGAAAAATAATAAACGCACATAATAAAAGCACAATAACTGAATCTTATGATTAGTTATAGTGTATGAAATTTAACCAGTCATAATTTACCATTAAATAATCTATACCATAAAGAATTGGGAGTGAATTAAAAATGCATGTGAAAATTAACACACCACAACGGAGAAATACACTTGCGACGGCGATTGCTGCTACTTTAGGTATTGCAGCTACCGGTCTGCCAGGGTTGGCTGTAGCTGATATTTATACATGGGGCAGTTTAACAGGGCCTGCATCAAGCACAGCTACTTGTGCGGCAAGTCCAAATGCTGCTGCAGTAACTTTTACTATGTTAACTGCAACGGGTTCAGCACTTGCTAATACAAGTATTACTGGTAAAGGCGCTAACCAGTTTCAGACCATAACCTGTGGTACGCTAACTTACAATACCGCCACACAAAGTGGTACAGCTGAAATTGGTGCTTTTGATTTTTTTTCAGGTACATCACCTGCTATAGCTCGGGCAATTACAATTGATAAGGTTCCTGCTGGTCTGGATGATGGTAGCGGAAACCTTATTCTTGCTAACATGTTATTTGACTGGAGTGGTAATAATGGAATACCTGTTTCAATTTCATGGAATGCACAGGGCTTGTTAAATGAAATGGATGGTACTCCAACAAGCTTTACTTTAAACCCGGATGGGTCAATTAATACAAGTAGTGCTTTAAGTGGTACGGGTGGTACACCATCATCCGATGGAACTTATAGCAATTCTACTTTTGGTTACCTTGCTCTTGGGCCTAGCCCTGTTGCAACGACTGACTTTAATACTACTAATGTTGCTGGCTGTAGCACCAGTAGTTGCTTAGGTGTTAATCCATCGGCAGATATTAATGGTTTATCGGCAGTACCTGATACAGTAGTAAATCAACACCGTGCTGCACCTGGCGGTTATGGTACAGGTACTGGAATTGGTGGCAATCCTATGCAGGATGGACCGTTTGCTGGTTTCAATGCTAATTTCGATTTTACCAGCATGAAACTGGTTTCCTTTGTTGATACTACTCCTCCTGTTATTAATTTAAATGGAGTAAGTCCACTTTCCGTTACACTTGGCAGTGGTCCATATACAGATGCCGGTGCAACATGCACTGATGCACTACCTGTAGGTGGTAGTCTCACTGTTACCACTGGTGGTGATGTGGTCGATACAAATGTGGGTGGCGTGTACACCATAACTTATGACTGTACAGATGGTTCATCCAATGTTGCGACACAGGTAACACGTACCGTTGTTGTGGCCTCACCAGGCGCACCACTTGTAGCGCTTAATGGAAGTAATCCAGTAACACAGGAATGCAATGTAACACCTTATACTGATGCAGGTGCTTTATGTGTGGATTTTGAAGATGGCGCAATAACAGGAAGCATACCACCTGATGTAGCTGGTACTTCTTTTTCAATTAATCAGTCTGCGGTAGATGCGGGTTTAGGAACACCTGGTTCCTATACAGCTACATGGAGTTGTACTGATTCCACAGCTCTAACTACTGCTGTTGGCAGAACAGTAAATGTGGTAGATACTATAAAGCCGGTAATAACCATTAATGGTGCATCTACTGTTAATATTGCCAGTTCAACACCACAAAATCCTGTGACCTATAATGATGCAGGTGCAACAGCAACAGATTCGTGTGACCCATCAATCGGAGTGACCACAACTAATCCTGTCGATGTAGTTGTCCCTGATAACGGTAATGCAACGCTTAGTTATAATGTACAGTATGATGCGGTTGATGCAAGCATGAACTCAGTAAGTGCATTTCGTACAGTCAACGTAACTCGTTCACAACCGGTTATCACCTTGCAAGGCTCACCGACTATCGTCCTTAAACTTAACGAACCTTATGTCGAGCCCGGAATAGATATTACTGATGCTCAGGATGGTAATTTAACAGCAGTAACAACCAGCGGTACAACACCGGGTATCGGTGCTGGGGCAGGTAACCTGACACATAATATCGTTATTCGTGATTCTTCTTCAAACATCATTTCATCCATTGACAGCGGTATTGACGGTGCCAGTTATACTATTAGCTATGATGTTACCGATAGCAATGGTAATACGGCAACGCAGGTAACACGAAAAGTAAATGTTGGTGCTTTTGCAATCAACAGTAACTTTACCATGCTCGATGGTGTTGGTAAGGTCTTTGGTGGCACCAATGATATTGTTTTTCTCTGGGATGGCACATTTAATACCACTGAACACGATACTGATTTCAGTAAAATGAGTATTGCTACGGCTAAACCACAGCCTTTCTTTAACTTCTTCTGGAAAGCAAGCCATATTCTTGTGTTTGGTCCAGGAACCTATACCTTTGATACAACCTGTACCATTACACAGATTGAGACTGGTGCAGACTGTAGCAGTAATCCTTTACCACCGAACCAGTCGGAGCGTAATTTGACCATGACAGTTAAACCCGGGCAGGTCGGTGCGCACATTATCTTTGACTGGGGTAAGCCTGATCCATCAAAACATTGTGGCGTTGCTAACTGTGATATTGATGTATTGAATGTCTGGGATGTTAATGGTGTCTGGGACAGGCACGGTAAAACCGGTGCTGATAATAAACTATGGGATGGACAGGCAGGGGTAGCACCTGACCCAAAAACTACCTGGAAACTGGTCTCAACCGATATTAATGGTGATGGTGTTAATGGAATTCCGATGGTTGATGGCCCTTTCCAGGGTTTCAGGCCTAACTATAATGCCGGACCAGGTGGTACGGCAGGACCGACACCACCATATACTGGTAGCGCGCCGGATACAAAACTGGGCAACGGTCTTGCTTCGCTGAGTCTGTTAAGTTTATTTGCTGGATTAACGACTTTATTTGGTTTACGTCGCTTTGGCAAAAAACGCCTGGGAGAATAAATTCACTGCATAGCAGATAAAGGAGCAGGTGTTATTGCATCTGCTTCACACAATAAAATAGCTTATTTCTCTAAAGGGAGAAAAGAATGAAATTTTCAAAAATAATAATTTTATCGCTTTCATCTGTACTGTCATTGGCTCCGGTTATGGCTAATGCAACCAATGGTGCTTTTATGATTGGTTTTGGTGCACACTCACGTGCCATGGGTGGTACGGGTGTGGCAGATAATCGTGGGGGTATGGCTGCCGCCTTTAACCCGGCAACGATGATTGATTCTGGATCACGTTTTGATATAGGTGGTGACATCTTTGTGCCACCTCGGTCGGTGACACATAATAGTGGTGTATTGGGTTTTACCGATGAAAAAAGCAGTCGTAATGTATTTCTGGTGCCTGCAATGGGGGGAACCTATAAAATAAATAATGATCTTGCCGTCGGCTTTGCTTTTATTGGTGCCGGCCTGAAAACACAGTACAACCAGAGTGTAAACAGTGATAGCTGTCAACGGGTAAATGCAGGCCAGATTCCGGGGTTTTCTAGCTGTCCTCCAACTTTTTATGATCCGAATATCACGACCAAACCTTCAGCAAGGGTAGGTGTAGAACTTATTCAGATGCAAATTGACCCCAGTATTGCTTATAGAGTCGATAAACATAATACCTTTGGTGTTTCATTTATTATTGGTGCGCAATATTTCAGAGCTGAAGGCCTGCAAGCCTTTGGTGACTTAGGTTTTACCTCCACTTCCGGCGGTCTGACTAATAATGGCTTTGCAAGTTCATTTGGTGGCGGCTATCGACTTGGCTGGTTAGGGACTTTTATGGATAAAAAACTCAAGATTGGTTTGAACTATTCATCCAGAGTCTGGATGCAGAAAATGGCCAAGTACAGAAACCTGTTTGCCGAACATGGTAGTTTTGATATACCTGAAAACTTTGCTTTAGGTCTGGCTTATAATGTTAATGATGACTGGACAGTTGCATTGGATATACAACGGATTCGTTATAGTGCCGTGAAATCAATTGGTAACCCCGGACCAGCAGCGGATGCAGCAAATATTAATGCGGGTAATTTGTTTCCCTTATGCCCTCCCGGTACTGATCCAACACCTTGTTTAACCGGTGGGCCGAGAGGTCTTGGTTTTGGCTGGACTGATCAGACTGTTTACAAGCTGGGTGTGGACTGGAAATACAGTGACAGGCTTCATCTGCGTGCAGGTTATAACTTTGGTAAATCTCCCATCCCTAATGATCAGGTCTTGCTGAATATGTTGGCACCTGCAACCCCGGAACATCATATTACCTTCGGTGGTGGTTACAATTTCACTGACACAATGGTACTTGATGCCAATGTTATGATTGTCCCCATCCATACTATAAGAGGCCCGACAGCGTTTGGTCCCGGTGGTGCGCCTGTGCAGGGTTCCAATGCATCGATTGCGATGGAACAGTTTAGTGTTGGTGCCACGTTGGGTATAAAATTCTAATAATAAAAAATGTCTGTCTCAGGTTTTATGAGGATAAGAAGGAAGCCGGATGATGTAAAATGACGGCAATCGATGAGTAAATTTTTGCTCATTATCAATGGCGCAGTCCTGACGGGCTGCGCCTTTTTTGTGGCGGATTATCGGGCTATTATTCTTACCGCGCTGTTGTTGTTTTTTTTCTCGTTCCCATCGCTCCAGCGTGGGAATGCATACAAAGACGCTCTGCGTTGCGTTTACAGGCCTAAGAAAAGCTAACGTGTAATTTCTTACCCACAGCATGTGCAACTCTCTCTAAAAC
>JALSUJ010000574.1 GCA_027071355.1 Gammaproteobacteria bacterium
AGAGACGGTCAGACCAGCCGCCTTTAACTTGATAATGCCCTGCTGCCAGATGTTCATCGCAGCGTTAATATCACGGTCATGATTTACATGACAGTTCGGGCATTCCCAGTGCCGGATATTCACTAAAAAATATCGTAAATCTCTGGCTGAGTATTGAAGCCCCTTAACGCTTCCCCAGCAAAATCAATCATTTTTAGTTGGTGTGAACGACAATATTGCCGCAATTGCCGTCGTGCATCTTGTTCGTTTACACCATGTTTTTGCATTAACATCCCAATATAAATATCAATTTTTCGGTTGCACTCGAATGCTTCATTGATATTCTGCCTGGCACGTGCATGATGCAACGCCAGTGTAATTTGAGGCTCCAACTGGCTGATAATGGGCTTCACAATAAATCCCAGCGTCTGGCGGGCATTCGCCTGTTCAACCAGTTTCGGACTGGTTACTGAGGTAATCATTATAAATGGAACTCGTGTGCGGCTTTCGTCAAGCACGTCAAAACCGATACGCTGTTTTTTGCCCACAATTTCCAGATTGTGATCGAGTAAAATCAGATCAAATTGTTCGTTTTTGAGTTTATCAATGGCGCAACGGCTATCCTCGCAGACACACAGGGTTGCGCCAATTTTTTTTATAGCCTGGGTAACCAGAAACCCTACCGTCATATCATCATCCACCAGCAAAATTCGTCTCTGATCCAGTGGTTTAGTCATTTTTTTCTCCCGGTTTATCGTTAATAATCAGCTCAATTCGTGGTAATTGTTGATAATATTGATCAATAAATAGCCGAGTCAAACGAATAATATCCCGTTTTCTGGTCGCATGCTCCAACTCATCCAGTACAGACTCAAAAACATGAATACCGGCGTGCTGGGCACTGCTGCGGAGTTTATGGGCAGTACGTGTAAAATAGGACAAATCGTTTCGATCCATCTGTTGCATCTCGTTCACTGTTTTTTTTGAAGAACTAACAAATAATTCGATTAAACTCATCACCACGCTCTCACCATTGAGTAAATGGTATTTCAGGGTTTTATGCGAAAAAATATCCTGTGGATATCGAAGTATCTGCCAGTTTGTGTCGGGGATTGATTTTTGCATGTTTTTAAGATGAGAAGGGTATCGCATGGCCTTGCTTATTGTCTGAATAAATTTCTGCCCCGTAAACGGTTTCTGGATAAAGCTGTCTGCGCCGACATTTTGTGCAGCATCCCTGATTACATAATCGTCATTGCCTGACATAACAATAATCCGGACTGAACCCGATGCCTGCCTCTCTCGTATTTGTGTTACCAGTTCTAATCCATTAGAAGTTCCCAATTTCACGTCAACCAGCAGTAAATCATATTTTTGTGATTTCAATGCCTTTTCTGCCTGGGAAAGACCAGATGCCACTGTCACAATAAAATAATTGTTTTCCAATAGTTTACTGGCCGCCAGGCGGGTAACTTTATCGTCATCAACAACCAGCGCGTGATACAACGGCTGATTTTTGTCCGTGACCCGCTCCATCAAATCGCATGCGGTTTCAATTGTGCTCTGGCGATGTAGATACTGCAGCAGTTGATCTATGTCATGATTTTTTAAACAGGCAATATGCTGGTAGGGCAACATTGATAAGATATCATCTCGATAATCAATCAACTGACCGGGATGCTCAGACAGAGCAATAAGATTGGCCTGAGTTTTACTGTCCGTAAGGTTTTTAATTTGTGTTTGACGTTTTGTTTCATCACTCGAAAAATGCACGATATCGTATTGAATCGTCTTGTTATTAACGAGATCGTCTCCGTGCCTAACCGTTAACCATTCAGCTTCATTGTCCGCAAAATATTTTAGATGTTTTAGTAGTGACGGGCTGTTATGAATAAACGCCGTGACTGACTGATGGGATACAGGAACAACATTGGTCGTCATGCTAATGGGGAGCAATACTGTAATATGTGTTCCCTGGTTTTTTTTTGTCGTCACATCGATTGAACCACCCATAATATCAACATAACGTTTAACAATCGTCATGCCCAGACCTACTCCCTGGGTTTTATTGTTTTGTGCAGCCTGTTTGTAGGGTTGGAACATCGTTTTAGCAAAACGCTGACTCATGCCAATCCCTGTATCGATAACCGTCAGATAAAGATGGTAGTTGTGTTCAATATAACGCAGGCCAATTTTTAGCCGGATCCAGCCTTTGTTTGTGTATTTCAGGGCATTGCCCACCAGATTTACCAGAATGTGCTCCAGCGCCTGACGGTTAATTGTAATCGATTGGGGCAGGTTATCAATTTCAAAAAATTGATAGTTGATGTTTTTTTTTGCCGCCTGGCTGGCAAATGAATCATTGAGGCAAGAGAAAAAACCAGGCAGATCAACCTGCTCAGTATGCTGTGCAGGGTTAGTGGCCTGCAAACGTGAGAAATTTAAGACCTGCTCGAACATCGCGTGCAGTTTGAGTGCAGATTCGCTGATGTTTCTGGTTAATTTTTGCTGACTGGAATCCAGCGGTGTTGTATTCAAAACATCCGTCAACGCAATAATGCCATTTAGTGGTGCCCGTAGCTCATGCGCAATAAAAGATAATTCATCCTTACTGCTAAAGATTTCTTTGAATCCTGCCCTGTTGTCCAGTTTGTTACTCATTACTCAGTCTATCGGTACCAATTCGGGCTGGTTAGCATTTTCTACCTGAATAGCTAGAGAATGGTTGATATATCTCGGCTTAATTTGATAACCGATACATACCAGGCATGAAATGAGTTGATCAATCGAGAATTTATCGATCTTTCCGGTCATTAGCTCACTGATTCGTGGTTGTGTAAAATGAAAAAATGTGGCCGCTTCCTGTTGCGTTAGACCACGTTCATGAATAATTTTCCGGGTAATCAGCATGAGATCTGAACGAATTTTTAACTCTGTCGCTTCACGTGCGTTGTCTGTCACTGTATCAAATATGTTTATGTATTTATGTTGTGATGCCATGATCTACTGCCTTTTTTAGGTTAACAATATATAATATAATTATTCTAATATCAATATATTTATTCGGTTTGCTGCTGCAGTTACCCGCATCAATATGCCTGCAATCCTCACGGGTACAGCTGGTGTTGCGCGGATTCACCGCGATCAGCCAGCCACCGAACCGAGATTGCAGTTCAGTATTTGCCGAAAGGCATACCAGCCGCACCCTGAACGACTAGGCTTTTCGCGCAAACCGGATATATATGGTAATATGGCCTGGTAGATTGGCAGGCGCTTGAAATTAACATGCCAATCAACGACTTATAGGAAGCGTGTTCCCCGTGTAGGCGGGGTAAAGGGGCCATGCAGCCAGCCAGGCCACCACCGATTTTGTGTTCCCGCGTAGGCGGGGTAAAGGTTCTCGGTATAGATTACTGGATATGCAATATTACGATTGAAATAATAAACAGCCGGGAAAGATTCAAAGATCTAGATGTACAAAGAAGAAACAGAAGATACCCCATTCATTTTTGTTGATGATAAAGCCTATGATTGTTTTATGGCTTTTCCATTAATAATCAGAAAGCGATTTTGTAATGATCTCAATGCCATTTCGATGAATGATGACCCTTTTACACGAAAGATTGTTGTTGCATCGAATAACGGATGTGTAGCTCTATCTATTACACAGTACGCAAAAGGAGATTACTACAGCGTAATTTATTCTCAGAACAAAAAGATAAAAATATTAATCTGTGAGAAACGAAAAACTAAATTCGCTAGTCAGGAGACTATCAATTTAGCAAAAGATTATGTGACTGCTCCCCGCCCTGGAGAGTGAGGCTTCCAACTTCACAGGCCGCAACCGGTGCTTACACCGGATTGACACAGCCTCCATTGACAGAAACGGTCAGACCAGCCGCCTTTGATGATGACGGTAACGAAAGTTAGCGCGATCACAAACACCAAATCGCGTGCTGCCTTCTTTATAGATTCCCATATACCCGGCTAACCAACTTTGGTGAAGACGTGTTTTACGCAAAAAATAGCGCAAAAAACGTGGATAAAGACGCCCTTTATAGCCCTGTAAATAAATCGAGTGAAGAATTGCTCTGTACATTTTACGCCTTTACTCTATCTACATAGATAGCTATATGGTTAGAAACCCCGGCGGGCGTTTCTTCCTCGTTTCCCCGCCTACGCGGGAGAGCACTCTAAGATTTTTTTAAAGTCAATTTTTACCGATTGTACCCTTTACCCCCGCCTACACGGGGAATACAAATTGAGCCTGGTTCATACCCAGCCTATTTCGCCTTTACCCCCGCCTACACGGGGAATACTTCTGATGAGGGTCATTAAATAATGCTATCACCCCTTTACCCCGCCTACACGGGGAACGACTGACCGGTCGCGTGATTGGGGCGCGTGCACCCCTTTACCCCCGCCTACACGGGGAATACACATATAGGACAATCAATACTCAATTAATACACCCCTTTACCCCCACCTACGCGGGGAACACGCTTCCTATAAGTCGTTGATTGGCTTGTTGCTTTTGATGTACTCCCCACGAATGAATTCGGGGGATTCTTTGGGTTCAAGCAGCACGAGTGGAAGTTTCCCGTCTTACCGCGCCTGGCCCTAACGCTGACATCCCAGCGTTTTTGATATTGATTGCGGCGTTGGCATCTCTGTCGAGTACCAGCCCACAATCGCATTGATGTTAATATTACACTAGGAAACGATGAAAATCTATTTCACAGTTTTTATCAGCAACGGTTTTTTCCCAATGATTTAATGCGTCTGTCAAAACCGATAAGTCAGATTCGTTTTCAATAAAAAAACCTGTTTCATCAAAACGTACCGTCCCGAGTGTGATCGGGTTGTTTTCATTCTCAGGCCAGGTGGTTACTGTCCATCTGGCGCTCATTTCACCGGCACCGTGACCACGATGACCACCAACATAGGGATTTCTTGCAAATTCACGTAAACCAGCCAAAAACAGCCCCAGTTCCAGCACATTTCCATTCTGTAAGATCAGTTTATTGTCCATTATTGTTCCTGATTTAATCGCTTCATATCCCTCAAGCGGTCGCTGTATTGATTCTTCAGCACCCTCTTTATTTTGTTTGGTTTCTTTTATTTTTGTTTTTAGTGCCTGGATTTTTTCGTTAAGCTGTTTAGTTTCTTCTTCATCCTGACTGGCTTTTTTTTGCTTCATTAATGATTTTATTTCATCATCAATACCCTTCTTAATTTCACTAACATCGCCGTCTTCAGATAACATTGTTGTCAGACGATTCACATCGTCTTCGGATAAAAACTCAATTTCGTCAGGACTGCGAATATAGTCATTCGTGCGCACACCCCGTTCGATAAAAATGCTGTCCTCGGGTGGAATGGCGTTACCAATACCGACATGGCTCGCCAAACGCCAGCGACCGAATAGAGATAGAAATGGATTGGCTTTTCGTAAATCAGATTCCTTTGTTATTGTCCCGGCAATTTTTTCACGGATCGTTTCGTTCGTAACATCCACACCCTGAACCATCATGTAATGCGTATCCAGATCAAACGGTTTGCTGTCCCCTGTTCGCGCTATTACCGCCTTTCTTACCACATGCCAGGTTGCACGACGTATAGCGCCACGTAACGAGGCACCTGGAAAGAACGCCGGCGTCTCTTCTTTTTTCGCCCCCATTCTTGGTAATCGTTGCATTTTGTTGCTACCGTTGTGACTCATAAAATTTTCACCCATCCGCGTTACGGTCAAGGGTGATACCGCTGTCAGCTGGCCGTTAAATTTATAGGTTGTTACATTACTCATTTTTTAGTCCTCTTAGATGATGATTCGTTTTATACGTTCTGGTACGACACACGGTTGTGTGCTGTTTAATCGATAAGGGGGTATTAACCCAAGTTGCTGTGTTTCTTCCGTATCTTCTCCGCCTAGTTTTTTATACATTTCCAACGGTAAGGGACGATTAAGCTGTCCCTCTGCATCAAAAAAACTCCTGTCATGCTCTATTTCCTCAACCCGCACATCTCCTATCTCACCTACGCCGTCCGTTGCGTTTTTCCCTATAGCAATCACGTAATAGGTAAGCATTTGCGCAACCGCTTCGCCGTCACCTACCCCATAAAATACAATCACAGGGGCGTGATAACTTTGATATTTTCTTACCGTATTACGATAAGCGCCACCGGTTACCACAATATTCGGGTATGGATTCTTTGCATTTTTCTTTTTTGATGTTGGCTTAAATAAATCGGGATGTAAATCAGTATCTTCACGCATCGTTCCTACTGATACTGACTCACAGGCAATCAGGGTTTGTTGTGATGTCACGCCAAACTGTAATGCACTGGCATGAAAAACCCCATCGGTTTTTTTTAGATATTTTTCTATTCTTTTTGTTGCTACTGTCTCATCATGACAATGTAAAAAATTACAGTGCCATAGCAATGCATCAAGGGTTACCGGTTGCTTTGTAATAATGGTCGGTATTAGTAAATCAATTGTCAATTTGAATGGTTTCATAGGACAATGTTCTCCAATGTTTTTTCTGGTACGGGTTTCAACTTGCCTGTTTTGTTATCAAATATTTTTGCCTGTTGATAGTTATCCATAAATCGTTGGGAAATAGCCCGAACAAACGCGTGACCGGCACACCGTTTATGACTACCCGGTTCCGGAAAACGTGAATCGGCTATCCAGACTGTTACCTTATCGCGCTTATGACGAATTCCCCGCCCTATTCCTTGGCGTAATTTTCTTACTGCATTAATGGCCAGTTTTGCAAAAAGCGCATTTTTCGCATCAACGGTTCTGCGCCCTGGTTGGCGGAGATAATTGTCAATAAATGCTGACGCGTAGATAGCTGACGGTGGCCTGTGTGGCAAACGGGTAATTACCAGCTCAGTAAATAACTGCCCCCCGGTTTTTTTACGCTGACTAAATCCCTCCCATAGAGAGGGTGAAACAAGAACCCCACCATATTTCTTGAATTGATTAACGGTATCGACCAGAATGTTTTTCTGCAGATGACAATGAAGTTTGTTCTCTGGCAATGTCCGGTTAAGACGTGTAAACAGAGCGTTGACCTCACTAAACGAGCCTGCCAGTACAAGCACATTACCTTCCTCTGCTGCCCGGCAAATCATTCGACTGGTGTGCTGCAGCCAGGTTGTATTGAACCTGACATCCTCCTCATCTTTTTTGAAAGGCCTTGCGATTTGAGGCGACGACAGAACAAATTGCATGTTTCCAAATCGCTTAGGGGCTAATTTCAGTCGAATACCAACCTCATTGGCCGCAATACCTAACTCACTGCGAATATCAACAAAAGAATCCCCTTCCCTGTTTTTTCCTCCAGATAATGTTGCACTGGTTAACAACACCCGGCAGGCAGGGAACGTGTTCCCTGTAAGATATTGCCGGATTCTTCGACCAGGCATAAAATCAATAGCCGAAACTGAAGGTCTTCGATAATGCTCTGACCAGGAAATACCGTCATAACGGGCTGTTTTAGCATAATCATTAAACCAATCCTTTAAGTGATCCAGCTCATCATAAATCAGCTTGTCTTTTTGAGATTCGCTATAGGTCTTACTGTTTTGTTTTGTCTTATCCAGTGCAGTTATAGCCGTTGACAATTCATTAATACCGGTTTTTATTTTTTCCTGATCTTTATCTGTCATTTCTTTAAGTAGCAGGCAATTTTTCTCTTGATTTTTACTGCCAAGTGATTCAAGAACGGTTGTTAAATCATCATTTTTTGTTAGCAGGTTTTTTAACCTTTTCGATACGGCGCTACCTGGCTTATTCGCTAATAAGTTTTGACATAAAAAATTAATCCGGGCCGGTTGAATTCTGCGATGGGACAGGCTCTCTGCGGCTGTTTGCAGATGATCGGCTTCATCAGCAATTATCACATTAACAGGCAGTTCCCCCGACATAGCCAAAAGACTACCGGTTGCCCGTAGATTTTGAAATAACATCGCGTGGGACGTTATCACAAGCTGCGATGATGTTGCGGCAACTTTGTGTCGAATGTAACCGTCGTTACATTCTGGGTCACTCTCAGGTGTTAAACAGATCGCCTGTTCTGTTATCCCCTCGGGTAGTTTTCCATCCAGTTGATACCAGCTTTCAAACAGGCCTGTACCTGCCTCACGTTGCGTTGTGCTCCAGTCTAATAATCGCTGATGGTGTTTATCAGGCATAATGCCCATCTCTGATTCGAGTATCGACAATTCCAGTTCTACGCGATCAGGATCCACAAAATGTGTACGGCCCAAACGCTGTGACCAGCTTACTTTTGGAAGAGACTGTTTTTTTAAAAACCCTTGTGCAATCGATAAATCACCGTTAATCATCTGGCTTTGTAATGCAATCGTATACGTCGATACAATACCCCGCTTCCCGGTTAGACTCAGGTAAATATGGAGTGGGATCAGGTATCCCAGCGTTTTTCCTGTCCCGGTTTCCGATTCAATGAGAGACACGGGTTTATCCTTGTTTCCGCATAACCACTGGCAAACGCCATCAGCATAGTCCTTTTGTTCTGCTGAATAAATAAATCCATTGTTAACGAGATACCCGTCAGGTGAAAACGCCTTCTCTGTATAGCTTTCTAATTGCTTCTGTAGCTTATCCATCAGGTTTTCGCCCCGGCTATTAACATACCGCATCCGAACCCTCTTGCGTCCCCTATTCCTTGCAACCAGGCTTTTTGTACTTTTTGTTCATCTACTATAACGGTATCTAATTGAACATCATACACATTGATATTTTCCGTCCTACTTCGACCGATATTTATTCTGTATTGCCTGTTAATGTCTATCTTATCTATCAGAAACCCTTTATTCTCAATGACTTTGATAAGGGTATTCATCTGACGCGATTCATCATTAATTGCTCTAACGTAACCATTTCCAATATCCTTAACCCTGCCTTTTTTGCATTCCAGCTTAAACCAGGTTTTGTTTTCGACCCGGTGGCGTAAATGTTTATGCGTTTGTTCTTTATATAATTGTATAGTGGCAGAAAATACCTGTCCTGCTACCAGGTTAATTTTTTTCTGGTAAGTTTTAATTGGTCCTGAGAGGGTGTGCTGTGATCGAGTCATTACAAACAGCTTTCTTGTTCCATGTATTATGATCGGTTTCACATTAAAAACGAATGTACGTGGTATTTTTTCTGTTGTCTTACCGATACAGGCATCATAAACCCGCTGGTGTACGGCGTAGTAATCACGACTGTAAGGTAGTAATAACGCCCCTTCCTGATAGGTTATTTCCATAAATCAACCCTCCAATAGGCGAATGAGCGCCAGACGGTAATGAGGGTCTGGTAAGATTTGTGTGCTGGCATCCTGTAGTTCTTTATTCTCTGACCAGAATACACTGGCTTTCTCATCATTGGGCGCGATGCGTCCGTAGAGTATTCCCCTCATTAAGGCCTTCCATTTTGTGATTATTTTTTTATCCGTTTTATCAAGGACCTGCCTGATCTTTTCGTAGTCAGTATAGCGAATAGTTATCTGATCGCTATCGCTGCATAGTTTTAATGCAGTAGGGGTGCTAAACGCCAGGTTTTTAATCAATTGATCGCGTTTACGGCCAAAGTCAGTAACATAAATAAAGGGTCGGTCAGGCGGCTGTTTCAGAAATTGTTCGGTCATTTTACGCACGGGTGTTTTTATCCGTGTCCAGTTTATCGGGGATTCTGCGGCCTCCATGCGCTCGTAGTAGCTATTGAGATAGAGAGATGTTCCCTTTTCAGTGAATAGTCCGCCACAGCCGGTTAGCATGGACAGGATAACCGGCTTGTTTTTTCCTGCGTAACCCATTCTAACCGGATCGCTGACCGCCAGCGAATGACAGGCGGTACAGCGTATCTCTGTCTTACCATACGTTTTAGCTTCAGCAGCAACATCACGTTCGTACCATTGTTCGTTTGGTCTATGACAGGTTGCACAGACATCCGTTTTTTTTGCCTCCACCAATGACATAAGAGGTTTAAAAACGTGTGTGGCATTTTTATAGATAAAATCAACTGGGTGCATATTATTTTGTATTGTTATGTTTAAGTAGTATATACTACACGTCACCGAAGCATGGTTCAAGCATTTATGTTGCCAAAATATAATTCAGTCAGAATCCTGAACAAAACCTATCGACGACTTAAAATCGAAGCCGCGAAACGCGGGGTACCAATGACGCGCCTACTCGACGAACTGGTGCAGAAGGAGTTGTCAAAGAATAAAAGAAAATGATGATAGCCTGCATCACTTACTAATGCTTTTTGGAGATGGGTTTATGCCTTCTTCTGTTAAATTCCTGGCCGCGTCTTTTGCCATACTTATAAACTCCTGAACGGCCGCTTCATTGCTCTCATCAATAAAGCCCAGAAGTTTTTTTACACTTAGTATTAGTTTCCCTGGATTTTCTTTAAATTTATCAGCAATCATTTTTTTAGGAATGATGACATAATTTAGTTTTTTTGGCTCGCCTTTGTATCTGGTTATTTCTTTTGTCTCAATATTATATTCATATGGCTTTGTGCGGCCAGACTTCATGCTTTCTTTTTCAATAGATAAAAAATAGGGTTCAATACCGAGGTCTTTTGCTATATCTTCAAGATAAGGCTGCGAAAAAACATACTCAATATCCTTAATTAATGACGTTGAACCAAATTCTTCATAAGCGGCATCGTCTGACTGATAACGAGTTGGAAGATTTTTATATATGTGTATTCCTGGATTTGTAAGCTCGGTATAAGCGTCATAAATATTGTCCACGGCTTCAGCGTTAAGAAAGGGGGAATCATATTGATGATATTCGATTTTCGGTAGATAGTAACCCCCTGCTACCCAGTCTTTAAAACTCAACAATACAGGACGTTGAACTTGAAAAAACTCAGGCAAGCTTTTGTCTTGTTCAGTGGTATCAAAATTTTTAACTGCTGACCTGGTTCTGCTTGCATAAGATGCATATTGATTTTTCATCTCGGAACGTATTGCTTTTGCTAGTTTTCCGATACCGTTTGATTTTCTTGCCGCTCTTTTCTGCCTGGTACTTTGTTCAGGTAATTTTGCAGCGGTTTTCTTGCCTTTGTGCTTAATTATCCTGTACTCGCCGGGCTTCAGCGTTTTCTCGCCAAATATGTCAACAATCGCATCACCATTGCTTAATACCTGCAAGACACGCTCTTTGTATGTGCGGCCACCGAGTTTTACTTCAATGGTATCGCCACTGTTGGCAGTTTCTGGTTCTTGTTTTGATTCCAGTTCTCCCTTTGCTTTTACGGCCAGCCCCCATAATTGAGCCGCACCCGGTCTGGCTTGTTTGGGTTTACCAGGCCCGGCACCGCGTCCACCTGGCTCCTTCCAGCGTCTTTTTGGTACTTGATTATTAGTAACGCTGTCGCGGAAAATCCCTTTACTGACAGCGTTATAATAAAATTGGCCGTTAACGATTTTACGCTGCTTCATCGCGTTTAACCTTCAATTTATTAACCTGACATTCAACTGGATCAATGTCTGTACGTGGTTTCAAATACTGCGGCTGATAAAGTGATCCGCCTGCATAATAATAAAGATACCTGACCTCAATAACCGTTCCTTCCCCCGGTATCTGTTTGTTAGGCGGAATGGTTACATTTCCCAGTGGGACAGATTGCTTGCCCTGATAACCTTCAATCACCACACTACGCCGATTTGTATTATGCCCGGTTACAACGACACTGCATGTTTCATAAAACTTGAACTTTACTTGATCGCCACCACTGGCCGGGCGACCTGCGGTATAAGGCGCGTCCAGTCGTTTAAAAACAATCCCCTCACGCCCTTCGTTTTTCAGTGTCTCAAAAAGACGTTGCTTTTCATCTGTTGTGTAAGCCGTATCAACACAGGCAATTCGACCACCCTCGCGAGTTAATGTTTCTAACAGGGCAAGGCGTTGGCGATAAGGTTGATTTCTGATGTCCTGACCATCAACAATAAGCAAGTCAAATACCATTAACGAATCACAAACGCTTTCGCCATCAACCACCGTATTGCCTGTTGAAATGTTTGTCATGGTATCACTGATGGCTTCATTGGTTGCGATATAAAAGCCTTTGCGATTAATAGCATGGTTCGCATTATCTTTATGCTCGACTAACTGACGTTCCCCGTCATACTTACGCTGGGCGCAATAATTATCGTCGGTGATATAATGAACAACCTCATGGCTTTCCACTGGATTAAGTAACTGGCAGATAATGCCTGATGATCGGCTATCAAGATCAGAAGTCACCACACCTTCTGCTGCTGCTTCCTGTGCAATATACCCTTTCGCCTGTTTGGATTTAATTAACTTGTTTTTTATTTTAACCGCCTCATCGAGTGTAACAGGATGAGATGTCTTAGTACCCGTTTTTAATGTACTGCCCCGGCGACCGTAGGCAAACTCAACCTTAAACCCTTTTTCTTCTTGTTTGATAACTGCCTGGTAAACTTTGTCACTTGAACCATTTTTAAAATAAAGCGTAGTTTTCATAATAATCTCCTGTGCGTTTTAAAGCCTTATGGCTTAATTAATTCGTTATATTTGTAGTGAGCAAGAGCGAATGGAATTGAACCATTTATCTCGTTGATATATCAAGCCATGTATTGAAACATGAACGTAATCCCCTATTCGGTGATACGATGTGCGCCTGCCTTAATTATATTAACGTGTCATCCAAACACCACCTGGACAGCACCTTGCTCACTACAAATATAACTATCATTTGATACTCTTGCATAAGAGTATTATGCCTGTTATTATTTACTTATCAAGTCAATAATAAAAGAAAAAGAGAAATAATTATGCAAGCCATTCACTTAGCGTGTTGAAAACTGCGGCTAGAAATATTGGTTTGAGCTACAAACATGGGCGGCAAAAGTCGCCCATGTAACTTTATACTCACAGAAGTTGATAGACAGTCAGGAAGCGATTGCCTTTTCTTTGTCTTCCAGTATGACATCCATGGTGCGTTCCAGCTTCACACGGAGCGCACGCCCGTATCGGCTCATTCCTTCCCAATCAACGACTTGCTTGCCGTAGGCGTCGATTGTCACCGGGACCATGATGTTGGTTGCTTTAAGGCGTTTCAAAGATGCCCCGTTCCCCCATTGAAACTTCCTCATCTGTTCGCGCAAGATTGTTACCAGGACGCTCCCATTGTGTTCAGATAGTTGAGGATGCCGAAGTACCTGTATTTTTACCGATGTATAGAATGATGTTGGCTGATAAAATACAGTTTGCGTATCGACTCCAATCGTAATCGCATTGCCAGCATTAGGGTGAGTGTTCTGTCGTCCGACGACACTATCATGGCCATTCGACAGACCTGAACGACTTACATAAGGGAATTCTCCAAGACGGCTAACAGTAAGTTTATTTTTGTCATACCACGCTGACGATGCTTCCAACGACTCGAAAACATCAGTTATGAGCATCGGCTCGAAAGTGAGGGCTGGCAAGGATTCATCATCGCCTGGCAACGACGATTGAATCTTGATTGCACGCTTCTTTGCAGCAGATAGTATCTCTTTACCGAGGCGTGTCATCCCATCCCAATCAATAATCTGCTCTCCGTCTATGTCAGACGTAACAGGAGCCATGATTTTCTGGCGATAAAGCCGTTCCAGCTTCAACTTGTAGCCATGCCCGAACTTTGGGACACATTGTTGCGTAAGCATACTAGCGATTAACAACAAGGCTGGCTCTGAGGCCGCATCGGAGATTGGTTCGAGAGCAATAACATCGTCCGAAGCACTAAACGGAACTGGCTGGTACTTCGCGTGACCAGCTCCGCCGTCACCGTTGTAGATCAACGTCACCCATCCACCTGGGAACAACGCTGGGGTATCGGCAAAGTCGGTAATACTGTTCTTTATTCTCGACGCACCGACAAACGGGGTTGCTCCGGGTTTTCTATGTGATGAGATCAATCGTTTTCCTTTGTGAGCACGGAAAAGCCCAGTCTGCCGCCCCTCAATATCTACCACATATACCGGGGCGAAAGTCAGGTCGTTGAAAGTGCTCACGCGTCCATCCCTTCGTGCAAATGTTTTTCCTCATCGGGTGTGATGAGGTGTCCTTTGCCGTGAGTATGCATATCTACTTGCCATGCTAGATAATCCGCGACTGTCGCCTTGAAGTCTTCAACAGTCGGCGGTTGATCATTGAAATAGAAGTATGAGTGTTGCCACTCATCTTCCCCCGTAATCTCAGATCGCACTATAAACCGAGTATCGTCAACGGCATCACCTTTCAGTACCTCAAGCAAATGTTTGCGGCGCGAAGTCGCTGTGCCATCGTCCGTTAGGCCACGGTGCATCTGTACTTTGTATCCGTCATTCTGAAAATTCACGAATTTTACTTTTGCATCTTCAGGATGTGGCCTGCCTGCTGTAAACAAAGCGATCACAGGATGAACCCCAACACCTGAATCTGCGAATGTTGCTCCGTTCATCGTGATCACAACATCGAGCGAATGGTTCTTGAGAATTGATGTTTTTCGCTCTTTATCCTCCTTGGTTTTACCGACCATCGCTGACTGAGGAACGATAGCTGCCAATCGGCCTCCCGGATTCAGAAATGAAAGCGCTTTCTCAATAAAGGACAATTCTGATAAGTGGCGGGTAGTGTTATCTTTCGCTTGCGAATACGGAGGATTCAAAAGTGCCTTTGTGAAACCATGTCCAGGGAGCCATTCTCCGTTTTTACTCTGCTTATCACCACGCATTTCATGGATTGGTGCCTCGAAGATTGAGTCGCGCCTGAAGTTTGCTTTGCCATCGCCACGTAAAATCATATTAGTGGTGCCTATGGCAAACAGCTTATCTTGAAGTTCAATGCCATGGAGTCGGTTTTTTCGAATATCGTCCTTAATCGCTTCGTTGTCACCCGCATCCTTAAACATTCGGTGCATCGCAGCGATGAGGAATGATGCAGTACCCGCAGATGGGTCAATTACCCAGTCGCCTGCACCGACATCAATCAAATCGGCCATTAGTGTTGTTACATGCTCTGGTGTAAGCACAATACCAAGCGTGTTTCCATCTCCTCCACCGTATGAGATGAATTCGTGGTAGAAGTTTCCAAGTACATCGAACGAACTCATTGACGGATCGGTGACTACTCGTTGCACATCTGTCTTTAATATTTTGGCGAACTTCTTTAACGGAGTCATGCCTAATTCGATATGTACGCGGTTCAACGCCGGAGATTTCTCAATGAATGCGAACTGGTCAAGTAATGTGCCAATCTTCTGCTGTGGACCAAAGCCCTTTGAAAGCATGTAGTCGTGAGCGGCCTTATATATCTTAGCTCCATCCCAGTCATCCGGCAGGCTTTCGTCATACGTTCCCTTCAGCTCATCAATATTAAAGCCTGGTTTCTCCAGAGCGAGCAATATTGCCGAGACTAAAGGAGCCTTACGGTCGTTCTCAACGGAACCGTAGTTACGCATCCCTTCGTGAAGATCAGACGCAGCATTCTTTACAGTATCGAGGCGAATTTCTGCCAAGGGTTTATTCCCGAGCACTGCGACCGAGTGGTACTCACTAATCATGTCTTCAGCTAATACATCAAGGTTATCGAGGTCATCAAGTTGTTTGATTTCTTCTTGACCAATATGTATCACAGAAATCTTGTGGTGGCTTTCACAGCCACCGACACCTATTGCAAAGATACCTTTACCGAAAGGTACGCCATTGTCCATCATAGTGCTTGCGTAATGGAGCGCACCATTGAGTGCATAGTCTCGCCGGTACGGGAAATCTGTGGTTATCTCATCGCCTTTGAGGAATCGCGTGAATCTGACCTCCTTCTTATCCTCTATTATTACGATAAAGTCGTCAGAGACAAATACAAATTCGGGTTTTCCTTCAGCTTTTCCAGTTTTTGATTTAGAGCCGCCCGCGAGCGCGTCGCGTTTCCATTTCGGCCCACCATTCTGTTCCCACGGCCTCGTTACTCCAATGTCTCGCAGGAGATCGCGCACAAACTGATCAGTAGCCTTCTCGTTACCCATTTATAACCTCCATTATCTGAAATAAATAATATCTTCCAGCGAGACCTTCCCTTTAGCCAGTCCAATCCGCATTGCCGGTGTCTGCTTGTCTTTCCCCGCAAGGCAATAGTTGTAATAAACCCTGAATATATCAAGCAGCTTCGCAATCACAGCAGGATTGTACGGACTATAGCCATACCATGTGCGTCCAGTCTTGCTTGCAGTCTTAATTGGACGCTCAAGCAATGAGAGTCGCCGCCGCACCTGCATGAAGAAACAGTCAATGCCATGCATGGATGCTTTATTGTAAAGCCATGCCTGATGATCTTCGTCGTAGTCGCCGTAATCTGTCAGATAACAGATGGCCTTCTCAGGTTCGCTCATGTTTGGGAACGGATGAATCAACCACCGATCCTTCCACTTGCCGATCTCGGCCATGCTTACCATCCGCTGTTTAATCAGCAACAGCTTTACTTCGTTCTCGGTGAGGTTGGGATTGTTTTCCTGAGCTTCACGAAAAAACTGGCGAGAATCAGCAAGCGCATGCCGTTTTTCATCAACCGTCAGATCCTTATTGAGCCGAACGTAGAATGCATCGCAAGACCGACCGGTAATCTCCGGCTGGAATGCGGCCAGACACGCCGCCCGCATCCCGGAATCCTGATCGAGAAAGAACCTGATTTTTTCAGTTCCTCCAAACAGCTTATGCAAATAAAAGAAATGGCCGTACAACGTATATTCAGCGTGAACCTGTACACCTTTAGCTGGCAACCTGTTTGTTGCATTGGTTGCTTCGGACACTTCAACATCATCACGGCCAGTTGCAACATCGTATTCAGCTTCTATCTCACTTCCCAGCCCATTAACATGCTTTCTGGTGGCATAATGCTTAACTGCGTCGTCATAGTCGCCTTGTAACCATAACCGGGCATGTGTTCGGAAAGGGCGGGGTGTATTGTAATCATCCTCCGTGATTGCGTCCGCCTCAATCGCGCCCGCGTCAAGATTTGGTTCGTAGTTCAAGTGCATACCAAAAACGTACCCGGTTTCATTGTCGGCACTGCCTACAGCAGATAACATTGTATTCCGTTTATCTGTACGCTTCGTCCAATTCACCATATAATCCTGCTGATCCACGCTCACATAAAGCCTGCGGATATGTTTCCCGCCCAAGAGTTTTTGTTCTCGATCTGCAACGAACGAAGTACATTGCTTATGAATAAAATTAATTTTGTCATAGATGGTCTTTGGATGTACATCAGCAACTTCACAAATTCGTTTGAATGGCACTTTGTTCATCAAGAGGCTGAATATAGTTTTGTTCTTATGAGTCGTCCGTTGTCTGGCAGTTGATTTACTGACGGTGAACACTTTTCCGCATGCTTTGCACTTGAACCGTTGTGAGCCGCCTGACGTTTTACCGAAGGATGAGTAAAATTCTTTCCCCTGATCAACGCTTACATTGTGGCTTGAACACGCATCAACCGGGCAGCTTGGTTCTTCCTTATTGAATTGAATGCACATGCGTTGAATTTCATCAGCAATGCCCTGATTGCTTTTAAGCGTCGGATACTCACCGCACTTATGACAATGCAACATCGGAATGCCTTTACCGGAACCGACAATGGTATAAACATCACCTGTTAGGCAAGCATTGCGACCACGCGGCTGCTTCTGCGTACTGGCAGGTACACCATAATTATCACACACAGGATTTTTGCAGAAATTCACCTGTATTCCATCTGCTTCCAGTGGGATGCGTGGCCTAACCTTCTGACAAGATTTCTTCTTCAAATAAAAATAGCCCCAACCGTTATGGTTAGGGCTATTTTAACATTATTTAACGATTATTTCAACACGCTAAGTGAACGGCTTGATAATTATGTCTATTATCACTTACGAACAACGTGTCGAAAAAATAAAAAAACCGGGGGATGAAGATACCCAGCTTCGCCTGGCAAAAGAATATGTAAAGCGGTTACGGACAAAAGCCAAGAAACAAGAAACACTGAAAGATAAAATACACGTTCTTGATAAAATTAAAAAGGCCGAAGCTGTTTTGCGGAAGTTAAGACTTAATATATTTTCTATTCAGGAAAGACTTGAGAAAGAAAAAATTGAAGTTGAATAATGATTAGAACAGTTATAACGGGGGAAATTAATGAAAGATTTCAATGCGGTAAAAAAGAAAGTGACGGAAGAATTGCAAAAGTGGGCAAAAGATCAGGCTAATGCAATGGTTGCGTATTACCTGTATTATCGTCCTGTTACGAAATCAAACGATAGTAATCTGATTATTTGTCAATGCGAGAATGCACCACCTGGTTACAAACTGGCAATGACAGAAAGAATTAATGGATTTGAAACAATAGAATGGAATTTTAATCGCTGTCTTGATGTGCTTCGAAAACTACCGTTGTTGCATTAGCCTTGATACAATGAGACACCCCTAAACAGTGGCTAAGGGGTGTCTCAATTCGATTTCCTTTTACTGGTGTGAATCATGCTTCAGTACTCTAACCTTTACCCCGCCTACACGGGACGACCATATATTAGTCTTGTGGTCATTTGACATCCTCCCTCGCCTAAAGACGAAGGATTCCTACGGTGCTTAAGCAGGGCATTGGGCCATGTTTAAGTCACTTCGGTGGGTTCCTGCTGCTGGCGGCCTTACTGCACCACTCACTTCACAGGCGATCCGGGCTGTGCTATGGCACCCGGCAGAAGCGTCTGCCGTGTCCTGCCCTTCGTCTCGCAATTGTTGTATCCCGCGAGACAGAATATTCATTGCGCCGACAATATCGGCGTTATTCTCGTAACCACATTCCACACATTCGAACCTGGCTTGCGTCGGCCGGTTGTCCGCTGACACATGGCCACAACACGGGCACGACTGGTGTTGCGTGGTGGTACACCTATCAGCGTCATCCGTCAATACATTGAACAACAGCAAACACCAGACTAACAGGACGCTGATGCGTCCGCGCTATTCATCCCTGCCCTGAACGGCAGGGTTTTTCGCGCAAACCGGATAAAATCATGCCTTTACCCCCCACCTACACGGGGAATACGCCAGACAAAACTGCTCAACGCTGACAGTTGAACCCTTTACCCCCGCCTACACGGGGAACACGACACACGCCCATAGTGATGATCCGCTCCCTCGCCTTTACCCCCGCCTACACGGGGAATACGTTCCAAGGTTATATAACTCGTGTTTCACAACCCC
>JALSUJ010000575.1 GCA_027071355.1 Gammaproteobacteria bacterium
GTAAATAATGTTCTCTCGTTCCCAAAGAGTCGGCAGAAAAAACCTGATTTTGCTCGGTACCAGGCACCTAAGATGATACGTGAACTGGCAAAGACGATGATAGTAAAAATGCAAATAATGCCGCATGTTCCTTTTGTTTGTGCCTATTACAACAGCAGTAAAAACTCTTCTCAGCGGGCATTAGAAATCTGGATGATGAATGATGTAGGCATCAATGCAATTGCCGCCATGAAGTCACCGCTTAATCAACTCAGAATCCTTTACATATTGGGCTGAACAACAGTCTGCATTTATGGAGAAAGCTATGTTAAATAAATTAAAAAATAAAACACTTGTACGCATCTCAGCTGATGTTTTTATGTGCCAGAAGTACTTTACAGGCAATGGCCTACATTACTGGAACCTGCGTCTACTCAGCCATGGAAAATTAATTGAAGCCTTTCATTGGGGTAATGTAGAGCAAGCACGGATACATTATAAAGAGAATGATGGCATCATGATAATTGGTCGCTGGAGCAGAAAAAATAAAGAGCACTTACAGATTTTACATTCACATATCGTAACGCCATTTGCCGCTAACGATGAGACGTATGATCCTGATCAACCTCTACAACTTGAGTTAGACTTTGATAATATTCAGCTTATAAAGGAGGCCTGATATGCAGTTAGTATTGATCATTTATACAAGCAAGCAGCCGCAAAAAATGAATGGAGAAAAGCGCTGGTGTGTATGGATATGTTATTTGTTGAGGATGGGGATTTTGTAATATGTACCCCTCCTCATGAAGATGTAAGCTATCAATCATACCAACAGAATCTCAATATTTTATTAAAATACCCGAATACTGCCCCCCCCATTACCAAAAGGTGGTTGATACATTGCAGGGATATATTAAAAATTATGTAAAAGAAGATTCTAATGTAGAGTTTTGAAAAGATGTCGGTAGTGTTTTAATGAAACATTAAGGAGCCTCTATGATAATAAAATTAATACGCCATGGTGAGTCAGAAGCCAATACGGGTAAGTTGAATCCTAATAAAGTGAAAGATGCTGCCATTCCATTATCTGATAGGGGAAAGAAACAGGCACTTCATGCAGGCAATGTAATTACTGCCGAGTATATACGAGATTCATTAATTTATTGTTCTCCATATAAGCGAACCCGCGAAACTTTAGATTATATGCTTGAGGGTGCTCAGATAAACAAAGCAGATATTAATGTTTTTGAGGATCCTCGTCTTCGAGAAATTGATTTCGTACAAAGGGGACGTTCAAAAAATAGCCCTGACTGAGTTTTCTCCGATAATTGTTTTCTTTGTCTGAGTCTAAAGCAGATATTCTTTACTTATTGATAAATGGTAATGATAAGGATATTCTTTACTAAAATTAAAAAGTAAAGGATATATTTCATGCCTAAAGTCAGCGCAAAAAGACAAATCACATTATCTATCGATCAATGCCGACAAGCTCATATAGAACCGGGTGATGAATATAATAGTTATGTCG
>JALSUJ010000576.1 GCA_027071355.1 Gammaproteobacteria bacterium
TTCCACAGGTATGGTATCTGGACTTATTTGCCGGTACTAACGACTATGCAGCAGCGGAAAGAGGACGTACGGCGAGTCACAAGGAGATTAATCGCACCACCTTAAAAAAAATTGATATTGAGTCTGGACTAAAGCGCCCCATTGTACTGGATCAGTTAAAGTTAATTCAGTTACGTAATGTTTCAGCGGCGTTCAACGGTGAGATGAAAGTCATTGAAACTGCGCCAGAACAATTACATATTTCATGGCAGCATTCGGAAGTCAGCCTCACCTTGAAGGCTAATTTGTGTGATCATAGTTTCACTATCTATCAGGATGAAGGGGCTGGTGAAGAAGTTCTGATGTCATTTGAGTCATAGGCTCTAATGAATAAGCTCTTCGAATTCCAACCATAACGAGCAGGGAGTAACAGCATGAAAATTCTTGCAACCGATCTTGACCGGACATTGCTTCCCAATGGTAGCTGGCCGGCAGATCCCGGAGCCATCGAACTATTTAATAAACTCACAGAAGCACATGATGTACTTATCGTTTATGTAAGCGGACGAAATCTTGCGCTTACCGAGCAGGCAATAAAAGAGTTTGGCGTCAGATACCCGGATATTCTGTGTGGTGATGTGGGCACTTCAATCAGAAAATATGAAAATGGTGAATGGACCTTTGATGAAGGCTGGATTGAACAGGTTAAAAAAGAAAGCCCGAGATGGGATGCCCTGGCAATCAGGGATGCAGTTGCCGAGATTGATGCAATGCAGGAACAGGAAAGTGAACATCAGAACCCGTTCAAACAAAGTTATTATGTTGAACATGAAAAAAAAGATCAGGTATTAAAAAAAGTAGATGAACGAGTGAAGGGAAAATTTGATGAAGTCATTATATACAGCTTTGACTCGCAGAATGGTAAAGGGCTTCTAGATTTTTTACCTGCAAGCGCGACAAAACAGACGGCACTGGAATATGTGGCTAAGGAGTATGCTGTTGCCAAAGAGAATGTTGTATTTTGCGGGGACAGTGGCAACGATATTTTTCCACTAACAGCGGGATTTTGTGGTGTGCTGGTAAAAAATGCCGACAAACAATTAGTCGAAAATGTAAAAAAAGCGATGCATCAAAACCCACAGCTAAAAGTGTATTTTGCAAAAGGTGGTTTCAGGGGGCTGCATGGATATTATACCAGCGGCGTGATTGAAGGCGCCTGTTATTATGGTGTTTTTGATTGCAGCGATTAAGGGTGTTTATGGGCTTAATCATAAGTGGCTATTCGCTATTTTTGTTGGTAAATGAGTTTTACAGTTTATTTATTGCAATTTTTTTAGCGGCATAATTGGTCTTTCACGATAAGGATAGTTTTTTAGCCTGATGTCTCCACGGGCATGTGGGTTAGGGATGGTTTTTGTTTTATCAACCCAGTCATCCCATTTGAAGTTTTTAATAATTTTAGTCTGGTAGCTGTCTTCAAGGGGATGATTAAGAATATCGTTTACATGCATCCATTGATAA
>JALSUJ010000577.1 GCA_027071355.1 Gammaproteobacteria bacterium
ATAGTCTGCTGGTATTCTTCTTCGCGTTTAATTAATGTATCGTTATGCAGTGAACGCAGTTTTTTAACCTTTACTTTTCCACTATGAGGGTGATAGACCACTTTTCTTGGATAAATATCACCGGTAGCTTCAGACAGCAGGGGAATGGCTTCCAGGGCAATATATTCTTCAACAAATTTGATGTTTCTTACTCCAACATCCGTCATATTACGCAATATTTTTCCACCACCAAAAATTTTTACTTCCAGATTTTCACGCCGACCGCCATGTTTAAGAATATCATTAATTAACATTTCCATTGCATATGAACCATAGCGGGAAGCCGAGGTGGATGGCCCGGAATGAATATGATGAGATAAATCATCCGGGGTATGAGGCAGCATAAAATGATTCATCCCACCAATACCAAAAATTTTATCCCTGATACAGGCTGAAATACAGGAACCCAGAACCGTAACAATTACTTCATCATGACTGGTTACATAGTATTCCCCCGGCAAAATTTTTGCCGCAAAGGATTGATGCAATTTATCCCAGTAACGATTTATTCCTTCAAAACCGGATAAGGCATCAGGTGGTGTTCTGTTACGATGACTGAATGCAGATTTCTGTTCCATTAAAACTCTTTAAATTAAATCGATTAGATGTGCAAAACAGATACATTGATTGCAACCTTAATTTTAGTTGAAAAAAAATTTTTTTCCTGTGATTTTAAAAAAAATGAGGAAATCCGGGGCTGGAGTCTATTTACTGAATTTTTTTATAGACCGTATTGCGCAACAGCTGATAACGATCAGTCACATTATAAAGTGTTTCGGAGTGACCGATAAACAGATAACTGCCATTGGCATGAACATTGGCAAAACTATCAAACAGGCCCTTTTGAGTTTCCTTATCGAAATAAATCACCACATTTCGACAAAAAATAATATCTACCGGACCTTTAAAAGGAAAAGGCTGTAATAAATTCATAGGCTTAAAGGTAACCATCTGGCGCAGTTCTTTAGAGACTTTCAGCTTGTCCTCATTCACTCCCTGCCCCTGCATAAACCAGCGTGCCATACGACTGTCGGAAACACCGGTTACCCGGTTAGCCTGATAAATACCCTGGGCTGCCGTTTTAATCACATTGGTATCCAGATCAGTTGCAAGAATTTTAATATCCCAGCCCAGATGATCCGGGATCACTTCTTTTAATACCATGGCAATAGAATAGCTTTCCATCCCGGTTGAACAACCGGCTGACCAGATGCGTATTTTTTTACTATTGCGATTACGCTGCATAATATCCGGCAGTATTTCACCAGCCAGCATTTCAAAATGATGGTTCTCCCGAAAAAAGGAGGTGAGATTAGTGGTTATAGCATTAATAAAATGGGTGAATTCTTCGTGATTTTGATCTTCCAGCAGCAGGCAGTATTGATCAAAGTTTTTAATTTTCAGTGCACGCAGACGTCTGACCAGACGGGAATACACCATATCCCGTTTGGCATCGGATAACACAATACCTGAATGCTCAGTAACAATATCACGGATATGATTAAAGTTGTTATCAGTAAAAGTAAACTCTTTCGCTACTGAGGACATAAGTGTAATCCAGACTTTATAACAGTCACACTCAGAACTCTTCCCATTCAGAATCATCACTGGCTATACCAGGAGCGGCGGCTGCCGTCGATCTACTGGCTGCTGCAGGTTGAGGCACTGGAGCTGGACGTGAGGCCGATACAGCAGCCCTTTCTACTGCTGCTGGAGCAGGAGTAGTACTGATAGTATTATCACCGGTTTCAAAGAAGTTCATCATTTCATTCAGAGTACGAGCCTGATCATCCATTGACTCACTGGCCGCCGCCGCTTCTTCAACCAGTGCGGCATTTTGCTGTGTGACTTCATCCAGCTGGGTGATGGCCTTATTAACCTGTTCAATACCTGCTGACTGTTCACTGCTGGCCGCTGCAATTTCAGCAATAATATCACTGACCTTGCGCACTGAATTAACAATTTCTCCCAGCGTCTTACCGGAATCATCCACCAGTCGGGTGCCTTCCTCTACTTTTTCCACACTATCCTTAATCAGGGCTTTAATTTCCTTGGCTGCTGCTGCACTGCGTTGTGCCAGACTTCTGACTTCTGATGCAACCACTGCAAAGCCACGACCCTGTTCACCGGCTCTGGCCGCTTCAACGGCAGCATTCAGTGCCAGTAAATTGGTCTGGAAGGCAATTTCATCAATAACACCAATAATGTCTTCAATTTTCTTACTGGCAGCGTTGATCTCTTCCATGGCAGAAATGGTAGAGTTAATCACTTCCCCTCCTTCCTGAGCCTGATCTCTGGCACCGGCAGCCAGCTGATTCGCCTGACGGGAATTATCAGCATTCTGTTTTACTGTTGAGGTTAGTTCTTCCATACTGGAAGCGGTTTCTTCCAGCGAGGATGCCTGCTCTTCGGTACGCTGACTTAAGTCGGTATTACCCTGAGAAATTTCATTGGCTGCAGAAGAAATATGACTGGCTGAAGCCCGAATTTCCGATACCATTTTAAGCAGGTTATCCATGGACTGATTCATAGCACCCTGTAAGATGGAAAACTCACCCTCAAATTCCCCTTCCATACGTTTAATCAGATTACCCTCTTCCAGGGCTTTAACTACTTCCAGAATACTATGTACCGGTTTTACAAACTCATCCAGCATGCGGTTCATACCAGATACAATATTCTTCATAGTACCGTCAAAGTCATCCGCATTGAGGCGCTCATTAAGTTCACCTTTTGCAGCCACATCAATTAAGCCTTCAATTTGAAGCTGAGCTCTTTTCAGTTCTGTAATGTCTTTCCATTCCTGACAGGCCCCGATAAACTGACCATTTTCATCGTATAGCGGCGTGACATTCAAATCAAACTGCACATCACCCAGATCAATAATCCCTTTATACGGCAGATTCGCAGGATCACTTAATAAACGTCTTTGATGGGCAGGATTTTTATGAAAATCATCAATACATTTGCCAACTAATTGATCAGCACTAAAGTCAGGAAAATTCTGTTTTAGACGGTGCTCAACGCTTTTCATTAATACCTGAGCTGCCGGGTTGATATAAGTTATTATCAGATCCAGATCGATAGTCATTACTGCCGAAGTCATGGCTTTCAGCACTGCATTTTTTATCTGTTCATCGGCACCTGTTTGTTTTATTGCCATTGTCTTAACCTCGGTTGAATTAGGTGTTGCTGCGGGTCTTTTGTTTGTATCTGTTTTAATACTTTTTTTAATAGTTCGTTTTCGTACTGCTTTTTTTCTGCTGACTGCTTTACTACGATTAACTGCAACCGCTTTAGTGTTGGTATCGGCACTTTCTGCCAAAACCTTAGTCTCATCTAAACTATTTTTATTATCATCGGGCTTATTATCTACACTCATCCATGCCAGCGGATCAAAGCCCAGTCGTTCGTCTTTATTTGCCATTGTATTACCTGTAAAAAGAGCCTGTTGCTAGTTCAACAAGATCCCTGTGCTAATGCAAAGTCCGGTTTTCCAGTAAATCAATTGCCAGTTGCCGGTAATCCTGTGCGCCATTACTTCTGGGGCGGTATTCAAAAATCGTCTGTGCAAAACCCGGAGATTCTGCCAGCGATACATTTTCCCGGATTGCGGTTTCTAACACCTGATGAGGGAAATAATTGATCAGTTTATTTTTAATCTGCTGTGCCAGTTTTCTCTGTTTCTGAAAACGGGTCAGTACAAACCATTTCCGGATATCTTTCTGCAAGGCCTGTTCAATATGAGTTACTACCTTAATTAAACGCGAAAGTCCCTGTAAGGCCAGATAATCACCTGTTACCGGAACCACAAATTCTTCGCAGGCTAAAATAGCATTCATTGCCAGCAGTCCCGATGCCGGTGGACAATCGACTAAAATAAAATCAAATGCTTTGCTGTCTATCTGTGCCAGCGCATCGACTAATTGATAACCGTTACGCTGGTTATTAAGTTCCTGGGGCCGGGTTTCTATTTCACCCAGACGCGCGCCAGCCGGGATCAGAAAAAGATTATCCCGAACATCCTGAATAGCATCCAGCATATTTGTTTCGTTAAACAGCACCTGATCCATACCGCTGCTATGGTAAGTATCTACACCAAAACAACTGCCCAGATGCCCCTGCGGATCCATATCCAGCATAAGCACTTTCTGTCCTTCCAACGCCAGAGCGTGAGACAGGTTCAATGTGGTGGTAGTTTTGCCAACCCCGCCTTTTTGATTCATTATGGCAATCACTCTCATGTAATCTCAATTATTTATATACTTTCCGGTTCAACTTCCATTTCTGCAGAATTCATTAATGCATCAATATCCATTAACACCACCATTTTATTATTTATAGTGGTCAGTCCCGTTACAAAACGATTATCTACGCTGCCTTTCATTTCCGGTGCTGAACGAATGGAATCATATTTCAGATTATGTACATCGGATACTGCATCCACAATAATACCCATAATGCGATCATGTTCTTCACCAAAGACTTTAAGAACAATCACCACAGTAGTTGGCCCATAATCTATTTCAGGCAGATTAAAACGCCTGCGTAAATCAATAATAGGCACAATCGTTCCGCGCAGATTAATAACCCCCTGCAGATAGTCCGGAGTTCTGGGTAAAGTGGTTACCTTGTTCCAGCCTTTTATTTCCTGGACTCGTAAAATATCAATAGCATATTCTTCACCAGCCAGAATAAACGTTAAATACTGTTCAGCATTCTCATCTGTCAAAGCATCAAGCTCACCAACAATATCCTGAATATCACTCATTATTTTCTCCCACCAGGGTTAAGCAAGTACCCGTTAATCAAGCACGAATTAAGCATAGCTCTGTGCAGGTTCAATTTCTTTTGCCAGAGTCAGCAGACCTGACATATCCAGAATCAGGGCAACCGTACCATCACCCAGAATGGTGGCACCGGAAATACCCTGAATACGTTTATAATTGGTTTCCAGACTCTTAATCACCACCTGCTGCTGACTTAATAAATCATCCACCAGAATACCAGCTTTTCCGCCATCCCCTTCCACCACAACCAGCAGGCAATCCTGTAGACGAGTGGTACCTGGCACCACATCAAAAACATCGTACAGACGCACCAGAGGGATATATTCATCACGCATCTTATATACTTCGGTGGTACCGGCAATAGTATTGATATTGTCTGTTTCAATTTCCAGAGATTCAATAATAGACACTAATGGAATAATATAGGTTTCATTGCCAACCTTAACCAGTTGACCATCCAGAATAGCCAGTGTTAGGGGCAGACGAATGGTAAATGTTGTGCCCCTGCCTTCTTCTGTGGTTACATCAACATTACCACCAAGTTCCTTAATGTTTTTCCGCACTACATCCATACCGACACCCCGGCCGGAAATATCACTCACCTGATCGGCAGTAGAAAATCCGGGATGAAAAATCAAATCATAAATTTTCTCATCCGGCAGATTTTCCTGTTCACTGACCAGACCTTTTTCAATGGCCTTGCGCAATAATTTATCTTTTGGCAGACCGGCACCATCATCGGAGATTTCAATCATAATAAATCCGCCCTGATGATAGGCATTAAGTGTTATCGTACCCACCTCATTTTTACCTGCCGCAACTCGTGTCTCAGGATCTTCAATACCATGATCCAGTGAGTTTCTAACCAGATGAACCAGAGGATCACCAATTTTCTCCATCACAGTTTTATCCAGCTCAGTCTGTTCACCCAGCATTTTCAGTTCAATTTTTTTGTTCATTTTCTGGCTCAGATCATGAACCAGCCGGGGGAAACGCTGAAAGGAAAAGCTAATAGGCAGCATACGAATACGCATAACACTTTCCTGCAGCTCCCGGGTATTACGTTCCAGCTGTGCCAGACCTTCACGCAGAGCTTCTATTTTGTCCATACTAAAATCATCACCCATCTGACTGAGCATGGACTGAGTGATCACCAGTTCACCCACCATATTGATCAGGCTGTCGATTTTATCCGTACCCACACGAATCGAACCGCTCTCTGTTATTTTTTTCTTTTTCGCGCTGGCTTTCAGCGCTGGTTTTGCATCTGCTTTTGCAGCAATCGGGGTGACATTTTCTACAGTCTCCTGGGCAGCGACGGCACTTTGTTCTGCTGGCGGAACATCATTTTGTGGCGCGGATTCATCACTGGCGGATGATAAAATCAAGGGTTCAATAGTCAGGTCACAATCATCCTCTACCCATTCAAAAATTTCCTCAATGCTTGCCTTATCAATAGCTCCCTGCTGCTCATTGTTTTTCAGCTCAATCGTCCAGCTCAGATAGCTGAGTTCAGGATCCATATGTTCAAATTCAGGCAGCGCAGATAAGTCTGCACTATTTTCCAGATCACCTAATGAGGCCAGTTCCTTAAACATTCTAACCGTATCATTACCGGTTCTGAGCATATGCTCATGCGGATGAAACTTAATAAGCCATCCTGCTGATTGTTCTGCTGCGGCAGAATTATCCGGATCATCCTGAGTCAGAACAGTATCGGCGGAAGTGGAATTCAGAACAGTTTCCAGCTGTGCCTGAACCTCATTAACCCGAGCCATTTCCGGCGACACCTCATCTCGAGCTGCAGCCATTAACTCCCTGAGAACATCCACTGATGTCAATAATACATTAATAGCTTCCTTACTGATCTCGCGACGCCCGTCACGCATTTCATCCAGCAGGGTTTCCATAATATGTGTAAAACCGGCAATTTCTGTCAGTGAGAAAGTCCCTGCACCGCCTTTAATAGAATGGGCGGCTCGAAAGACCGCATGAATGACCTCGTCATCCGCAGTACCTGAATCCAGCGCCAGCAGACCGGATTCCAGTACATCCAGTCCTTCATTACTTTCTTCAAGAAAGGTCTGTTTAAATTGTGACAGGTCGATACTCATTCTATATTTCTCTCTTTGACAGACTCTCTGTCAAACACCATAACATTAACGACATATACATTTTTCAGCCAAGCACCCGCTTAACCGTATTTAACAACTGATCCGGGTTAAATGGTTTAACTATCCAGCCGGTTGCTCCGGCACTTTTACCTTCCATTTTCTTTGCGGTCCCAGCTTCTGTGGTTAACATCAGAATCGGGGTAAACTTGTACGCAGGTAATGTTCTGAGCTTACGAATTAACTCAATACCGTCCATAACCGGCATATTGACATCTGAAAGCACCAGATCAAAGCTTCTGGTTTTAGCAATATCCAGAGCCTGCTGCCCATCAGCGGCTTCCTCAACCTGATAACCGGCACTTTTAAGGGTAAATGAAACCATCTGTCTCATGGACGTTGAGTCATCTACCGCAAGAATTGATTTGGACATATAGGATTCTCCATTAGAAATAGTGATAAACGAACCTGATCATCAACGAGAACTGATTATCAAAGTAGGCTGATAGTACACTGCCAATTCTATTGCGTGACATTTAGAATGATAGTCAATCAATAGCCAGTCTGCCAGTTAAACCCGATAATTCTGCACTGCGTTTTAAAGTATCGGAACAGCCCTGCCAGGTCACATTGATCTGCAGAAATTCTGCCGACTTAAATAACGCAGCCAGCAATTGCAGACCGGCACCATCCACCCGTTCTATATTTTCGCCATTAAGCGTAATAGTCTTCTGCTCATTTAATAACTGACTGAACCGCTCAAAGTAGCTGGCGGCCATAGTAATATCCAGGGTGTCATCAAAAATAATGCTTCCCTGGGTGATTTCTTCAGATTCACTCATAAAATTTTCTAATCCCAAATGGTTTTAATGATCAGAAGTTCTGTTATTCAGGCTTGCTTTCACCTTTCTTAATAAGCTCTATCGGATAGCACAGTTAAAGCTTTAGCTTTTTTTAATTTTTTCTGGTAAAAAGGACTTGATTGATATATTAATTGATATATTAATAGTAATACTTATTGCCTGTATTGCTATCAGTTGGATCACTTATTTATATAGTTTAAATCAATATAGTTGAGGATTATTATTTGCGCCAGCCGCTATGCATTCTCCGGGTAGATAAGTAAATGAGACGTCCGCTGCTCCGTTTTCTCAGAACCACTGCCAATAGTGTCCGTGATCTGGCGCCTATTGCTATTGTTATTATTTTTTTCCAGTCATTCGTCCTGCAGCAGCCCATTCCCAATATTGGCGAAATTATTGTCGGCTACGTATTTGTAGTCGTAGGACTGACCTTTTTTATCTATGGCCTGGAAATGGGACTATTTCCTATTGGTGAGTCCATGGCCTTTGCCTTTGCCCGTAAAGGCAATGTAATGTGGCTGTTAATTTTTGCCTTTGCCCTAGGGTTCGGCACAACGGTTGCCGAACCAGCTCTAATTGCCGTGTCTAGAAAAGCCGCCCAGATTGCCGCCGAAGGCGGAGTTATTGATGCCACCGATGCCGCTATTAAGCAATATGCCCAGGGTCTCAAGTATACAGTAGCTTTTGCCGTGGGTCTGGCGGCAGTTATCGGGGTCTTTCGTATTATTAAGGGCTGGCCTGTTCAATGGATCATTATCGGCGGTTATATTCTGGTGGTCTTAATGACCACTATTGCCCCTGAAGAGATTATCGGCATTGCCTATGACTCCGGAGGAGTAACCACTTCCACCATTACCGTACCATTAATGACTGCGCTGGGCATTGGACTGGCATCCAGTATTAAAGGTCGAAATCCCATGATTGATGGTTTCGGGCTGATTGCTCTGGCCTCCCTGACACCCATAATTTTTGTAATGGCCTATGGGATGATTTATTAATGAACGGTGTGATAGAGGAAGTTCTGCAATTTGCCGTCACATTCCTGCACACCATCCAGGATGTTATCCCTATAGCCGTCATTATCTTTGGTTTTCAATTTTTTATTATTCGTAAACCCATACCCAATCTGAAACGGGTTTTAACCGGCTTTTTTTATGTGGTTCTGGGACTGGCGCTATTTTTACAGGGACTGGAAGATGCGTTATTTCCCATTGGCAAAATGATGGCTCACCAGTTAACCGACCTGGAATTTATCAAACACAGTACACAAGCTCTGGAACAGGGGATTGCCATCCACTGGTCACAATATTACTGGGTATATATTTTTGCTTTTACCATTGGTTTCAGCACTACCATTGCAGAACCATCCCTGCTGGCAGTGGCGATCAAGGCTAATGAGGTGTCCGGTGGGTCTATTGGGATCTGGGGACTGAGAATAGCTGTGGCACTGGGTGTAGCCATTGGTATTTCCCTGGGCTGCTGGCGCATTGTCACTGGCCTGCCGCTGCACTATTTTATTATCAGCGGATACATTATTGTGGTCATTCAGACCATTTATTCACCCAAACTTATTATTCCACTGGCCTATGATTCCGGTGGTGTAACAACATCAACGGTGACCGTTCCTATTGTCACTGCCCTGGGTATTGGTCTGGCATCCAAAGTACCGGGACGCAGTGAATTAATTGACGGTTTTGGTCTGATTGCTTTTGCCAGTTTATTTCCCATTATATCGGTATTAGCCTATGCCCAGTTATCCCAGTGGTATGCTAATCGAAACAATAGCAAGACACTGCAAGCCAGTCAAAATAAAGAACAGACAGAAAACTGACAGAAAATAAGAGATAAAATACAATGACTACCATCGTTTCAAGGTTCCACACCATACCCCGGAGGGCAAACCATTATGCGCTTTAAACTTATTATTGCTCTGGTTGATGATCATGTCACCGATGCGGTACTGGATGCCAGTCGTTCAGCCGGTGCAACGGGCGCAACGGTCATTAATAACGCCCGTGGCGAAGGCATTAAAAAAACCAGAACTTTTTTTGGGCTGACTCTGGAAACCCAGCGTGACGTCCTGTTATTACTGGTCGAAGAACATCTCAGCCGGGAAGTTCTGGAAACCATTAGCGAAGTCGGCAAATTTGATAATACGCCAGGCACAGGCATTGCCTTTCAGATTGATGTAGAAGATGCTGTGGGAGTATCCCACCAGATTGAACAATTAAGTGAAAAGGTCGAGAAAATAATATGAAACCAAGCCTCATACAGGTCAGAGATGTCATGAAAACCCAGGTGGATTTTGTGGACGGCATGAAAACCGTACAGGAAGCCCTGCAGGAAATGCAGCATATTGAAACCAAGACTCTAATAGTCAATAAACGCCATGACCATGATGAATGGGGAGTCGTAGTGGTATCCGATATTGCCCGTCAGGTACTGGCAGTTGACAAGTCACCGGATCGAACCAATGTCTATGAAGTCATGACCAAACCCGCAGTAACTGTGCCACCGGATATGGATATTCGCTATTGCGCCCGCCTGTTTGATCAATTAGGCCTGTCCCGCGCTCCGGTAGTAGAAAATAAGAAAATCATTGGTATTATCAGTTATACCGATATGGTATTAAAGGGACTGTGTGAAGTTGTTAGTCGTTAGTCGTTAGTCGTTAGTCACAGCAATTATGACTTACGACTTTTGACTAACGACTTACGACTTACGACTTACGACTTATATATTCTATTGCCTTAGCTATACGGGCCAGACAACGCTCACGACCAATTAACTCCAGCGTTATATCAATAGACGGCGACATCCCTGCGCCGGTTACTGCGACCCGCAGCGGTTGAGCCACTTTACCCAGTTTCAGTTCCAGTTCTTCAGCAATATCCAGTACTATCTGATGCAGAACCTCCCCGTTCCAGTCGGACACTTCATTAAAACGCGTCAGCATTTTCTGCAACGGTGCCAGAGCTGCGGCTTTAAGATTTTTCCTGGCGGCTTTTTCATCAAACTGATCAAAATCTTCATAAAAATATCGGCTACTCTGAGCCATTTCCAGCAGCGTTTTTGCCCGTTCTGCCAGAGCAGTAACCACCGCACTTAAAGCCGGGCCATTAGAGGTATCAATGCCCTGTTTATCCATATGCCATTGCAAATGGCTGGCAATATGTTCCGGATCACTTTCCTTAATATAGTGCTGATTCAACCACAGCAGTTTATCCGGATTAATAGAGGAGGCAGACTTATTAATATCATCCAGCTCAAACAGTGCTATCATCTCATCAATAGAGAAAATTTCCTGATCGCCATGGGACCAGCCCAGACGCACCAGATAGTTAAGCAGGGCTTCGGGTAGATAACCTTCATCACGATAGTTAAGCAGATTAGCCGCACCATGTCGCTTGGATAATTTAGCGCCTTTTTCATCCAGGATCATGGGCAGGTGGGCATATTCCGGTATGGATGCAGCCATTGCTTTTAGAATATTGATCTGTCTTGGAGTGTTGTTAAGGTGATCATCACCACGGATAATATGGGTCATGCCCATATCCAGATCATCAATTACGACAACCAGATTATAAGTAGGTGTACCATCACCCCGGGCAATAATTAAATCATCCAGCTCCTGATTTTTAATAATGATCTGACCTTTAACATGGTCATTAATAACCACTTCTCCATCCACCGGGGTTTTAAAACGGATCACCGGCTGAATATCTTCTCTTCCTGCTGGCGGCGCTGTCAGCTCCCGGCAACGGCGGTCATAACGTGCTTTTTGTTTGTTAGCCATCTGTTCTTCACGCATGGCTTCCAGTTCTTCCTTAGAGCAATAGCATTTATAAGCATGCCCATCATCCAGCAACTGCTGAATAACTTCCTTATAACGATCCATACGCTCGGTCTGATAATATGGCCCTTCATCATGTTCCAGTCCCAGCCATTGCATCCCCTCCAGGATCACATCCACCGCTTCCTGAGTAGAACGTTCCCGGTCGGTATCCTCAATCCGAAGCACAAACGTCCCTTTATATTTTTTAGCATAAAGCCAGGAAAACAATGCCGTACGGGCACCACCAATATGTAAATACCCCGTTGGACTGGGCGCAAAACGTGTTTTAACGGTCATTATCTCTCTCAGAAATGTGTAAAAAAGGCTATTTTACAAACTTCCTTCTCTCTCTACAATTAGAAATAATTTTCAACAGACTTAATCATACACTCAGAGTATCAGGGAATGGACCGCTGTTGATGAAGTTTCGGCAGCAGGGACGCTGCCGAAAAGCCTCCAGGGATGGATTCACGGCGTCTTCAGCAAGAGCGGTCCATTCCCTGATACGGTTTTTCGACAGGATAATCACTATAAAATTATTGTAATGACTCAATATAAACGACCGTATCAGACTATGAATAGTGTATTTCCGGGGACACTCAAGTACTTCCCTGTATCGTTTTACGAAAACATCCCTGTTTTCATAAACCCCGGAAACACACTATTCATAGTCTGATACTCTTATGGATTTCAAAATCCCACAAAGTGGTTACAATTTTTTTATTTTTTCTCTGGACATATTAAGTCTTTATCAGTATCATACACGCCTGTTGATTCGGGGCTATAGCTCAGCTGGGAGAGCGCTTCGCTGGCAGCGAAGAGGTCAGGAGTTCGATCCTCCTTAGCTCCACCAATTCAACACAATACTATCCATAACTATCCATAGTATTGCTATCAAGCTGTTTGACACAGCGAAGAGAGAACCATCACTTTTAAAATGCACTTTTTAAAAGTATATGTCCCCTTCGTCTAGTGGCCTAGGACACCGCCCTTTCACGGCGGTAACAGGGGTTCGAGTCCCCTAGGGGACGCCACTTTCTTTTTTCTCCAGATGATTTTTTCCCGTAAATCCTGTACTATTCCCTGCTTGCTGATTTATTGACATCAACGGGAGTTTTTAATGTCAGATACCAATAACCCAACCATTGTTTATACCTTAACCGATGAAGCCCCGGCTCTGGCAACACAATCTTTTTTACCCATAGTAAAAGCCTTTACCCAGACAGCCAGTATTAATATTGACACTAAAAACATCTCTCTGGCATATCGGATCCTGACGGTATTTCCCGATTACCTGACGCCTGAACAACAGACAGCCGATGCTCTAGCGGAACTGGGTGAACTGGCTAAAACACCCACTGCCAATATCATCAAGCTGCCTAATATCAGCGCCTCAATTCCACAACTAAATGCCGCAATAACCGAGCTTCAGTCTCAGGGATATGCCTTACCCGACTATCCGGAAAATCCTCACAACGACCAACAGCAGGACATTAAATCTCGTTATGACAAGGTTAAGGGCAGTGCCGTTAACCCGGTTCTACGAGAAGGCAATTCTGACCGGCGTGCACCGGCATCGGTTAAACAATATGCCCGCAATAATCCACACTCGATGGGGGCATGGTCAAAATCGTCCCAAACCCATGTTGCCAGTATGCAGGAAGGTGACTTTTACGGCAGTGAACAATCCATTACGATTCAAAAAGACAATACCTATACTATTGAACTGGAAACTCAGTCCGGCAGCCATATTTTATTAAAAGATACAGCCCCGCTACTGGCCGGAGAAATTATTGATGCAGCCGTTATGAGTAAAAATGCCTTACGGGATTTTTACGCTCAGCAGATGGATGAAGCCAGAGAGCAGCAGATATTATTATCACTGCATTTAAAGGCCACCATGATGAAAGTCTCTGATCCGGTGATTTTTGGACATGCGGTAGCCGTTTATTTTCAGAGCGTATTTGATAAGTATCATGAGCTGTTTACTGAGCTGGGTGTTGATCCGAATAATGGTCTGGGGGATTTATACACAAAAATACAGTCCCTGCCTGAAACTCAGCAGTCTGAAATTAAAGCGGATATTCAAAACTGCTATACTACCCGACCGGCTCTGGCCATGGTTAATAGTGAGCAGGGTATTACTAATCTGCATGTACCCAGTGATGTCATTATTGATGCCTCCATGCCGGCGGCTATTCGCGCATCCGGTAAAATGTGGGGTGCTGATGGAAAACTACATGACACCAAAGCCCTGATCCCGGATCGTTCCTACGCCGGTATTTATCAGGAAACCATCGACTTTTGTAAAGAGTATGGCGCCTTTGATCCCCGTACTATGGGTAGTGTACAAAATGTCGGCCTGATGGCGCAAAAAGCAGAAGAATACGGCTCTCATGATAAAACTTTCCTGATCCCGGAAAACGGGGTGGTTCGGGTTAAAGACGAGCAAGGCAATACCTTACTGGAACATCTGGTGGATGCTGGTGATCTCTGGCGCATGTGTCAGACCAAAGATGCCCCTGTTCAGGACTGGGTTAAACTGGCCGTTAATCGTGCCCGTGCGACGTCATTACCGACTATCTTCTGGCTCGATCACCAGCGCACCCATGATCGAGAAGTGATTAAAAAAGTAGAACAATATCTGCTGCAATACGATACCAGCGATTTGCAGATCCGCATAATGTCACCTGTGGAAGCCACACATTTTTCCTTGCAATGTATTAAGGAAGGTAAAGATACAATATCTGTTACAGGTAATATACTACGTGATTATCTGACCGATTTATTCCCCATTCTGGAACTGGGTACCAGTGCAAAAATGTTATCCATTGTTCCGTTGATGAATGGTGGCGGTCTGTTTGAAACCGGCGCGGGTGGTTCTGCCCCTAAACATGTACAGCAGTTTCTGCAGGAAAATCATTTACGCTGGGACTCGCTAGGAGAGTTTCTGGCATTAACGGTATCACTGGAACATCTGGCTGAAAAAACAGATAATACGAAGGCACAGATCCTGTCTGAAACTCTGGATCAGGCCACTGCCAAATTTTTGCAAAATAATAAATCGCCGTCACGAAAAGTCGGTGAACTGGATAACCGGGGCAGTCACTTTTATCTGACCTTATACTGGGCAGAAGCCTTAACTGAGCAGACTAAAAGCAGTGAACTGACTGAACATTTTAACCCCGTTTATCAGCAGTTGTCAGCTCAGGAAAAAACTATTATTGATGAATTAAATAAAGTTCAGGGTAAGCCTGTTGAACTGGCCGGTTACTATCTAGCAGATCCGCACAAAGTGGAACAGGCTATGCGTCCCAGTGCTGAATTTAATCAGATCATTAGCCGGATTTAATAATCCGACTTACTGTCACTGACAAAATCAGGCACAGTAAAGCTGTACCTGATTTCGTCCACCTTCCTTAGCTCGATACAGGGCAATATCTGCACGATGAATCATATCATCTATGGTTTTATCCTGCTCATCCATTTCTGTAACACCAATACTAATATTGTAAGCAACCTCTATATCTTCTTCTTTGAAAATTGTCTGCTGTATTAAATCACACATTTTATCAGCCACTATCTGTGCACCATTACAATCGGTATTATTTAAAATAACAGTAAATTCTTCACCGCCAATACGTGCAAACAGGTCACTTTCTCGTAATAAACCAGACACTTTATCGGCAAAATCCACCAGCACTTTGTCACCGATAACATGGCCATAAGTATCATTAATGGTTTTAAAAAAGTCCAGGTCTATCATTAATAGGGCCAGCGGCTGTTTTAAACGATGAGCGATAGACATATAATTTTTACCTTCTTCAAAAAAACTACGACGGTTTTTTATATGTGTCAAAGGATCTTTAAAGGCGATTTTATTCAGTTCTTCTATTGCGTCTTCCAGTTCACGGGTACGCTTAACAACCTGAGTTTCCAGTTTATTTTTTTGCTGTTTCTGTACTTCATTAAAACTTTCATGATCAATTTGCAGCTGGGTCAGCATCTGGTTAAAACTGGTTTCCAGCTGCTTTAATTCATTCATTTCAGTTAGATTTAAATCAATTCGGATATTTTCTATATTTTCCAGATCAATCTGTTTAATTTGTTGTGTTAATTTGCTGATGGGTTTAAATAAATATTTCTGAAAGGCCCAGAGAAACAAAACGATTAAAATGGTACTTTTAATCAGTGCATTAAGTACTATCAGGAAAAAGCCCATCTTAACTCGCTTTATAACCACACTTGAGTCAGAAAAAAAACGCACCTGTCCCAGATAAATTAATTTGTTATCAAATTTTCTATAGATATCCATCTGGTGAAAAAACAGATCCGTATTATCACTACTTTCAGCACCGGAAATACGCCCCTGATGCTCTTCAATAACACCATCGCCATCAATTATCTCAACACCTACTACAATTGAGAGATTATAAATACCGGTGGTCAATGCATGCATTTGTTCTGAATTCAGTTCCCACATTGCGGTGGTAATGGGCGGTTTAAAGGTGGCTTCAAGTCTGACCAGTTCATCGTTAATCGCATTTTTTGTGTACTGGTATTCAACCAGCACATGGAAGGCAGTAATAATAATAGTCAGACTAAAATAAATGGTAAAAACAACTTTAAGCAGTTTATGGGAAATAGATGTTTTTTTATTAAAAGGAGATACTATAGCAGAGTGCATGATTAGCGTTCTATTTTAAAATATTTATCAATATATTTATCATATATTGCACTATAACGACCACTCTCATGCAGAGCTTTTAAACCGCCATTAAATTCATTGCGTATCTTATAATCCACAAATGCCATCCGGTATTTTGTTGGTTCAAATACATTATTAAATACAACCGGTATATTGCGGGAGATTTTTCCTTCACTAATCAGTTTATTTCGATAATATTTAAAGATAGAAATATCCATAACAGCCACCTGAGTACGGCCGCTTAACAGCATTAAAACCTGGGTTTCCTGATTAGGTAATTCTTTATAACGTTTATTTTTGTGTATTTGCTCAGCAAAGGCTTTACCCAGATACAGACAGGCATTCTGAAAGGCTATAATATCCAGGTCAGACAGATCGGCCAGTGAATCGATCCTGGGACCATCCTTGCGGGTAATCGCATAGTTGTGATACTGCATAAAATAATCAGAATAAAAGGCATTTTTTAAACCGGAATTTTTTTTGATAATAGAAGTGGCTTCAATTTTTCTGTCTGCAAACATTTTAAATCCGCGACCGATAGGCAAAAACACCGGCACAACCTCATAGCCTCTGGATTGCAGCGCTTCTTTAACAATATCAATAACAATCCCTGTGCCATCTTTAAAAACATAGGGCGCAGTATAAGAACTGAAAATAACCCGAATGCGCTCAGATTTATTCTCCTGAGACTGGGCATAAGAATAAGCATGGGTAACAGAAAAGATCAGGAAAACACATAGAAAAACAGCATACCGCAAGAACATCAATTCTAAATACCTTTTTCCAATAACAGAAACACCCAACCAATACAAGGACAGATGTCTCATTTTAGACAAACTCTAAAATGAGATCAAAGGTAATTAACAATTAATTATTATTTTAACTCTAATAGTAGGACATACCCTACAGACAGACTATAAGGTGAATTTAATCTAATTTATTTTTTTCCATTTCATCAAAATAAATCCGTTTACGATAATTGATCAGGCCATTAGTAGAAGAATCATGGCATTCAACATCTCCGGGGCTAGACAGGTCTTTCTGGATCTGTCCGGCCAGCACCTTACCGTATTCCACACCCCATTGATCAAAGGAGTTAATATTCCAGATAATACCCTGAACGAACACTTTATGTTCATACATAGCCAGAATAGAACCCAATGTTTTAGGTGTTAAGCGTTCAAAAATAATGGTATTCGTGGGTTTATTGCCATCAAATACTTTATGCTGGATCACCTCTTCAATCTGTTCCTGAGTAAAGCCCTGATGACGCATTTCCTCAACCGCTTCGGTATACTTTTTACCCAGCATTAATGCCTTAGTTTGAGCCAGGCAATTAGCAAATAACACCCGGTGATGCAGCCCCAGGGGATTCTGACTCATAGCCGGGATTAAAAAATCTGCCGGAACCGGTTTGGTGCCCTGATGTAATAACTGGAAAAAGGCATGCTGGCCATTAGTTCCTGACTGCCCCCAGATAATAGGCCCGGTCAGATAATTTACCCGGTGGCCTTTGCGATCGATGGTTTTACCATTACTTTCCATATCCAGCTGCTGCAAATAATCCGGCAGCCGTTCAAGATACTGACTATAGGGCATAATGGCATGACTCTGGGCATCAAAAAAATTGTTATACCAGATACCCAGCAGAGCCATTATCACTGGTATATTTTCTTCTAATGGCACTTTCAGAAAATGCTGGTCCATTTCATAAGCACCTTCCAGTAATGCCTCAAAATGGTCCATCCCCAGATACAGAGCAATAGACAGTCCAATAGAAGACCACAGGGAATAACGTCCACCTACCCAGTCCCAGAATTCAAAGGTATTAGCCTCATTAATACCAAACTGGGTGGCCAGCTCAATATTAGTGGTTACGGCAACAAAATGCTTTTCAATGGCCTTTTCATTACCCACCAGATCCATAAACCATTTACGAGCACTAAAGGCATTAAGCATGGTTTCCTGAGTAGTAAAAGTTTTAGAGGCAATCACAAATAAGGCCGTTTCCGGTTCAATACACTTAAGGGTTTCAACCAGATGAGTAGCATCGGCATTGGATACGAAATAAACATCCAGCCCCCGTTGCGAATAAGGCTTCATGGATTCACACACCACATGAGGCCCCAGATCTGAACCGCCAATACCGATATTAATAATACTCTTGATCCTGGCCCCGTTATAACCTCGCCATTCACCGCTTCTGACCTGCGCTGAAAAGTCCCGCATATGCGCCAGAACTGACTTAACCCTGGGCATAACATTGCGCCCATTAACACGAACAGGCTTATTGGAACGGTTTCTTAAGGCCGTATGCAAAACAGATCGGCCTTCGGTAGAGTTTATCACTTCACCCGAAAACATATGATCACGCCATTCTTCTACATTCGCCTGTCGCGCTAAATCAAATAACAGACTCATGCTCTCTTCATTAACCCGGTTTTTTGAATAATCCAGCATAATATCGTTAACCGAAGTTGAAAAATGTTCAAATCTTAATGGGTCTTCAGCAAACATATCCCGCATATGAACATCTTTAATATTCTCATAATGTTCCTTAAGGGCAAGCCAGGCGGGGGATTCGATTAACTCTTTCATTAGCTGTTATTCCTGTATTGGATTTTAATTTCTACTTCTATAATATAAAAACCACCTTATATAAGCTATAAGCAATTGATAATTTAGTCAGTCTTTTGATTTATAGCAAAATCAAACAGGGCGGGAGCATACTTTTAATAATTCTCATTTAGATGCAAATACCGTATCCATTGAG
>JALSUJ010000578.1 GCA_027071355.1 Gammaproteobacteria bacterium
TTCTTAAATACCCCCGCAGGAGCAGCCTCCCCGCCCGTTCCAGCCGTACCGGTATTTTCAGGGGCAACGGCCCCACCTGGCGGCTGATTGGACAGTGCACCTGGAACACCTGCATCGCCATTGCCGGATACTCGTTCAATTAATTGCTGTTTGCTGCGGGTTGCTTCTACATCAGGATTATAGCTTTCTGAGGTTTTTTCTATACGGGTAAAATCCAGCTCGGCACTGACCTGTGCTTTAAAACCATTGCGGCCTAAAAAGGGGGTCAGTATATTACTCACCCGATCATTATAATTCTGTTCAACTTTACTGGCGTATTCCAGCTGTTCAGAATTAAGTGTAGCCTGTTTATCATCCTTGTCTGTTAATAAACGCCCCATCTGATCCACTACGGTAACATCTTCTACCAGTAAATTGGGAACACTGGAAGCAACCATATAGGTTATGGCTGAGACCTGTTCATCACTGATACGATGACCAGAATACAGATTGGCGATAACGGAAGCACTGGGTTTTTTACGATTACGTACAAAAACAGATTCTTTAGGGATAGCCAGATGAACCCTGGCTGATTTAACGTTTCTTAAAGCAGAAATTGAGCGGGATAATTCTTCTTCCAGTGCATGTTGATAGCGAGCAGCCTGAATAAACTGACTGGTACCAAAGCTTTGTTCCTGACTTAGAATATCAAAACCCTCGGCTCTCTGATTGGGTAATCCCTGAGCCGCCAGCTGCATTCTGGCTTTATCAACATCGGAGGCAGGAACCATAATACCACCGGCGGTTAATTTGTATTTAATATGGGACTGTTTTAAAGAGTCAGCAATCTGACTAAGTTCGGTATCCGGCAAGTCATTATAAAGGCTGGTATAATCTGGAGACTGTGACCAGAAAACAATAGCCACACCCAGTGCGACACTGGTTGCCAGACCAACCAGCAACCCTAGCTGGCGCAATAATGGATATTCGCTGATATTTTGCAAGGCCATCATTGGATTCTTGCTAACCGCTTTTTCTTCTTCTGCCATTACTTTCTGCTCCATCCCTAACTTACGACTTACGACTTACGACTTACGACTTACGACTAACATTTAAACACGGATCCGTTTCACTTCATCATAAGCTTTTAATAATTTATTACGAACTTCAACCATTGCCCCAAAGGCGACACTGGATTTTTCCGAAGCGATCATAACCTGTACCAGATCCACACCTTCTTTACCGGAAACAAAATCATTTTTTAAATGGCCGGATTCAGTCTGCATGGCATTTACCTGCTGTACTGCTGATTTTAGTAAACTACCAAATTCAACTTTTTCAGTTGTCTGGACTCCGGGTAAACCATCATTATTAATCTGCATAGGTGTAATATGAGACTGTGCGGAATCAATCATTGAGCGCATTTGCAACATCATGCTGGAAGTATTTATATCATTGCTCATTGAACAGTCCTCTTTTTAAACTATTTATTGATTAACATGGTCATTCAAATAATGTTATTAAGACCGTGTCAAAAAAATGTTGTTATTTGGGTATTAAATGATACTTTATTTAGTTAAGCAGTTTTCGCGCCAAATCCACCAGGAATATTAATTCCATTTTCCCGCATTTTGGCCAGCTTATAGCGCAAGGTTCTCTGACTAATACCCAATCTCTCTGCCGCCATTTTTCGATTGCCCATAGTCAGATGTAAAATTTCCAGAATTTTATCAAATTCCCGATTTTTTAATTCATCATTTAAACTTGATACCCGCTCGTTTGCAGCATTACCTGAAGACCTATACGAAATCGTTTCAGCACTAGATTCCGGAATGTCTGCCGGCATGCTTAAGGGAGCAGAAAGCTCCGCAGAAACTATTTCCAGCGGCAGGTCGTCCGGAGTTATTTCATTGTCCATATGTAAAATAAAGGCTCTTTGAATAACATTATCCAACTCACGAATATTTCCAGGCCAGGTATGGTTTAACAGCTTCTGTTCTGCTGCTAATGATATGCCTGGGATTTCACAGGCATTTTGCTTAGCCACTTTATTAATAATGTGTCTGGCCAGAGGAATGACATCCTCTTTACGATCTTTTAAGTCAGGTAAGCTGATAGGAAACACATTGAGACGATAAAACAGATCTTCACGAAATTTATGTGACTGAACCTGCTGGTGCATATTTCTATTAGACGTAGCCAGTACTCTGACATTCAGAGGAATCAGCTCCTGTCCACCCAGCCGTTCTACTTCCTTCTCCTGCAGTACTCGTAATAATTTGGCCTGCAGTCCCAGATCCATTTCTGATATTTCATCCAGTAATAAGGTACCGCCCTGCGCCTGTTCAAATTTTCCAGCGGAGGCTTTATAGGCACCGGTAAAAGCCCCCTTTTCATAACCAAACAGAGTAGCTTCCAGCATATTGTCCGGTATTGCCGCACAGTTTATGGCGATAAAAGGTTTACTGGCTCGGGATGAATGATTATGAATAAAGCGGGCAATCACTTCCTTTCCGGTTCCACTGCTGCCGCCAATCATCACTGTGGCATCACTGGCTGCTACTTTTTTGGCCAGCTGGGCAATATTTTTCATGGCCTCTGATTCGGCTATCATCTGATGATCTTCGACTGTTTTGCCAATATAGCGACTGACCACAGACACCAGTACTTCTGCCTCAAAAGGCTTGACCAGATAATCTACTGCGCCATCTTTCATAGCCTCAATGGCTTTACTGATGGTGCCATAAGCCGTCATTAACAAAACCGGCAGATCATTTTGACGTTTTATCTGCTTCAATAACTGGTGTCCGTCCATTTTGGGCATTTGTACATCACTGATGACAATATCAATTTCCCGGGCATTATCCTGTGCCAGCTGTTCCAGAGCAGCACGACCATTATCGGCTTCCAGAACATTGTAACCTGCCATATCAAGGGTATCACTAAGCGCCTCACGTAATGCCTCATCATCTTCTACTACCAGAATCAGTGGTGCCTGAGGGTATTTTGTTTTCAGGACATTAGTTATCTCTTTCATTGACCTGACTCCTTATTTAAAGTTTGAATTTGAACCGGTAAACGCATTCTGAAAACACTGCCCTTAGTGCCCGTGCTTTCCAGCCAGAGTTCACCATCATGAGCATTGGCAATAGCTTTAACCACCGCCAGTCCCAGACCGGTACCCTGTTCCTTAGTGGTATAAAAAGGCTGAAAAATTTTATCCACACAGTCCTCACTAATACCTGTGCCATTATCAGTGATCACAAAATCCACCGTGCCTTGAACCGGCTGCATAATATCCAGAGATACCTGACCACTGGCAGGACTGGCATCCATAGCATTATTAAGCAGATTACTTAAACCACTGAGTAATAAATGACGATTACCGGAAATAAAGTCGTTATATTTAGACCTGCAATGGAATTTTAATTGCAGATGGGCTTTTTCAGGAGGCAGGGTCAGTGTCTGCTGTAGCTCTTCAAGCAGGTGCGATACAGAAATACTTTCACGATTTTCCATACCATTTCTTGAAAACAGCAACATATCATTAATTAACTGCTCCAGACTCTGGATCCGGGTTAGAATTTTATCGGCAAAACGCAAACGCCGGTCATCATCCAGCCCAGGGGATTTTAAATGGGAGGCATATAGTAAGGCTGCTGAAATAGGCGTGCGGATCTGATGCGCCAATTGAGCCGCCATCTGCCCCATTGATGCCAGACGGGATTGTTGATCATATTTAGCCTGTAACTGATGTTTTTCCGTCACATCCTGTAATAATACAATCTGACCGGGTACACCCTCACCTAAAGGACAGGTAGAAATACTGACAATTCGTCCCTTATTGGTTATTGAGTCCTGGCCTGAAACACGAGTCTGATCAAAGGCTCGCTGAATAACCGTGCGCCAGGATAAGCCCAATAGCGGTTCATCCAGTAAATCAACAGCCGCTGGATTACATTCCTGTACACGCCCTTCCCCATCCAGTACCACAACACCGGCTGGTAACGCTTTTAACAGCGTTTTAAGACGGGTTTCTGTTAAAGATTCCTGTAATTCCGGCCCTGGCTCACGAGTCATAGCTCGGGAAGTTAAAACGGAGTGAAGATCAGCTTCTTTATTAAATTGTTTATCCAGTAATGCACTAACGCCCATAATGTACTCCATAAAAGGGTATTGTCTATGGATGTTCTGCAAAAAATGAACCAGAAGTATATTTTTTCTATTTTTTCAATTACTTATAAAACATCAAAAATATTATTTAGATATGATAAGACAGAATTTTGTCGCTATAAACAAGCTAGGAGAACATCTGCTCATATTTACGCAGCTTTTCTACCAGAGTGGTACGGCGCATATTCAGACGTTTTGCAGCATGGGCAACCACACCATCAGACGCCTGTAGTGCCTGCTGGATCAGGGAATACTCAAGGTTGGCCATATGTTCTTTTAAATCAAAATCATGTTCCGGCAGGGTATTTACCTGACTATCTGAGTTATTTTCTGAAACAGTTTCAGGGCTGTTCTCATTTTCTCTATCCAGCCCAGAAGCTTCTATTTGCTGCAGATTCAAATCAACAGGTTCTGAGTCTAAGGCAGATTTTGTTTCGGGATTCAACTCGGGAAGTTCTGATAAATGAGAAATATCATACTGATACTTTTCCGGCAATTCATCCCAGCTGACCGGTTCATCAGGAAACATAATACCCAGCCGTTCCACCAGATTGGATAATTCCCGCACATTACCCGGCCATTGATGCTGCATTATAGAAGCCATAGCCTCCTGAGTCATCTGCACGGATAAATCCATATCCTGCTGCATATTCCGGTTTAACACATTAAACAATAAGGGAATATCATCAGCACGATCACGTAATGGCGGAATTTCAATAGGAAAAACATTCAGGCGGTAATACAAATCTTCACGAAACCGTCCGTCCTTCACTTCTTCCTCAAGATCCCTGTGAGTGGCTGCAATAACACGCACATCTGCCCGGATGCTTTTATTACCACCCACCCGCTCAAAAATTCGTTCCTGTAAAACCCGCAAAATTTTCACCTGCATGGATAAAGGCATATCACCTATTTCATCCAGAAACAAAGTCCCGCCCTGAGCCAGCTCAAAACGCCCTTTTCTCTGCGTCAAAGCACCGGTAAAAGCCCCCTTTTCATGACCAAAAAGTTCACTTTCCAGCAGATCTCTGGGAATAGCACCACAATTAACGGGTACATAAGGCAATTCGACTCTTTTAGATAACTTATGCAGACAATTAGCCACCACTTCCTTACCCGTTCCCGATTCTCCCAGGATCAGCACATTGGCATTGCTCCTGGCAACCTGGGTAATTAGTTTTTTTACGTGTTGAATAACAACACTTTCACCTACAAAGGACTCATCAAGAATCGGGTTAAACACTATCTAC